>DATKFT010000811.1:0-15107 GCA_035544335.1 Pseudorhodoferax sp. | reverse complement strand
GGCCTGTGCGCGCGCCGTTGGTGGCGATGAGGGGGTAGTCCTTGCCGAGCGCCTTGCGCGTGAGGACCAGCCAGCGCGCCGTGAGCGGCAGGGCCCACCCGCCCCCGATCGCGGCAGAGGTTCCCAGCGTGGGCAAGCCGGTTTCCAGGTCCGGCAGAAAGCCCATGAAGCGGCCCATCATCACGACGCTGTCCGCGCCGCCGCGCCGCGCGGCGGCGGCCAGCGCCACGACGTTCTCGCTTTGCCCCGTGAGCTTGATCCACAGGGGGATGCGCACGGCCTGGCGCAGCGCGGCCGTGATGGCCTGCACGCGCGCCTCGCCGCGCTCCAGCACGATGGCGCCCTTGGCCGCCTCTTCGCCATGGGGCGCGCCGATGTTGACCTCCAGCACGCGCAGCCCCGCCGCCTCCATGCGCTGCGCCTGTGCGATGCAGCGCGAAAGGTCGGCCAGGATCAGGCTCGGGATGACATAGGCGTCCTGTGCGCGCGCCTCGCGGTCCAGCTCGGCCAGTTCGTCGACCCAGCCGTCGAACGCGCGCTGCACGAGCCCGGAGCGGCCGAACAGCACCGCGTCGGCCGGCGGCCTGTGGTTCCATGGCAGGCGCTGCCAGGAGGCGTCGAACAGCGCGTAGTCGGTCTTGTCCAGCTGCTGCTTGGCCGCCTCCGACTCGTTCGTGGACTTGGCCACGACGGCGGCGGCGCCCGCGCGCAGCGCGGCGCGCATGCCGGCACCGTCCATGGTGTGCTCACCGGAGCCGCAGATGACGGGGTTCTTCAGGCGGACGGAGGCAATGGAAATCGACAGACGGCTCACGGTGAACGTTCTCGGGTAAGGGGGTCAGCTCTTGCGGCGCTGCGCCTTGGGCGCCAGCGCCGTGGCATAGGTGTGGTTGTTGAGCCGCTCGCTCAGCTCGGCCGCCATGGCCTGGACCGCGTCGACGAGGGCGGCGGGCGGGTCCGCCGGGATGTCGACATTGGTGCCCACGATGCCGATCGTGCCGGCCACCGTGCCTTCGTCGCGGAAGATGGGCGCGGCCAGGGCGCAGATGCCCGGTGTGACCTCGCTGTCGGCCACATCCCACAGACGCTCGCGCACGAGCGCCAGGCGCTGCTCCACGGCCTCGCGCGAGACGATGGACTGCGGCGTGTAGCGCGGCATCTCGCCTTCCAGCAGGCGCGTGCGGACGGACGCGTCGGCGAAGGCCAGCACCACGCGGCCCTGGGCCGAGCAGTGCGCCATCACGCGGTTGCCGGGCTTGACCGAGATGCACACGTTGGACAGCGAATCGGCCGAGGCCACCACGAGCGCCGTGCCATTGGTCGCGACGGACACCATGGCCGACTGGCCGGTGGCGTCGCGCAAGCGGGTCAGGTACGGGTCGGCGATGGCGCGCAGATCGAACTGCTCGCCGGCGGCCTGGCCGTAGATCACGAGCTTGGCGCCCAGCCGGTACTTCTCGGTCTGCGGGTCCTGCTCCACGAGGCCCAGCTGGCGCAGCGAGGCCAGGTGCCGGTACATGCGCGGCTTGGGTTCGCCCAGCAGCTGCGCGAAGTCCGTCACGCCCAGCGGACGCCGCGCAGCGACCAGCTTGTCGAGCATCTGGAACACGATGTCCACCGATTCGAGAATGGCAGGGCTGCTCGCAGCTTTGGCGGTACTGTCGGGTGGCGGCACGGTAGGACTTCCGGAGCGGTGGTGGACGGTGGGCCCGCGGCGGGCCGCATGGTCTCGCGCGGGGCGCTGCACGCGGCACAGGCGAAGGGACAGGCGCGCAATTCTAGGCAAGGCCCTGTGCCGCCCACCGCGCACAGCGGCGGTGGAGTGCGTGCGCGCGAGGCCTGTTCACTCCGCCGTGGCGCCCGAGGCCTTGATGATCGCGGCCCAGCGCGGCAGCTCCAGTTTCAGGCGCGCGGTGACGCGCTCCGCAGGGCCGCCTTCGGGTTCCGCGCCCACGCCGGTCAGGCGGGCCCGCACCTCGGGCTTTTGCAAGGCCTTGTTCAGCGCGGCATTGAGTTTCTGGACGACCGGTGCCGGCGTGCCCGCCGGCGCCATCAGCGAGATCCAGGAGCTCACGTCGAAGTCCTTGTAGCCGAGCTCCTGCAGTGTCGGCACCTGGGCCATCAGCGTGGAGCGCTTGGGCGAGGTCACGGCGAGGGCCCGGACCTTGCCGCCCGCGACCAGGGGCGCTGCGGTGGGCACGATGTCCATCATGACCTGCAGCCGGCCCGACATCAGTTCTGCCAACGCGGGGGCGCTGCCCTTGTAGGGGATGTGGGTCCACTTCACGCCGGCCTGCTGCTGGAAGTATTCGCCCATCAGGTGGTTGATGCTGCCCGAGCCGGCCGAGCCCATGTTGAAGCTGTCGGGACTGGCCTTGGACGCCGTGACCAGCTCGGCGACGTTCTGCGCCTTGACATCGGCGGCCACGACCAGCACGCCTGGCGTGCTCGCATACCAGATCACGGGTGTGAGCTGGGTCAGCGGGTCGAATTTGCGCTGGGCCTGGTACAGCGAGGGGCTGATCGACAGCGGCCCGGCACCGCCCACGGCCAGCGTGTAGCCGTCCGCGGGCGCGCTGGCCACGGCGCCCAGCGCGATGAGGCCGCCGACGCCGGGCTTGTTCTCGACGATGGCCGGCCGGCCCAGCTGCTCGGTCAAGGCCTGCGCGATCTGGCGGCCGATCAGGTCGACGGCGCCGCCGGCGGCAAAGGGCACGACCAGGCGGATGGGGCGGTTCGGGAAGTCGTCGGATGCCGCGGCGCTGCCGGCGCTGGCCAGCAGCAGAAAGCCGGACAGGACGGAGAAGGCGGACAGGGCGGCGCCGATCTGGCGCAGCCGGGAGCGGGGGTGGGGGCGGGGGCCGCGCTGGGCGGTGGGGCCGGATGGCATGGGTGTCTCCATGTTCGGGTTCAAGGGATCGGCGTCGGCGCTCAGGTGTTGTGCAGGCCCATCAGGCGCAGCGCGTTGCCCGAGGTCATCTTGCGGATGTCCTCGTCGCTGTAGCCGATGTCGATCGCCTGCCGGATCACGGAGCGAAAGCCGTTGCTGATGGTGGGGTTGTCCTTCTGGCCCAGGTCGGAACCCAGGATGGTCAGGTCCACCGTGCCCGCCTCGATGACCTGGCGCAGGAACTCGCTGTCGTAGAACTTGAACTTGGAGCCCGGCACCCACATGCACATCGAGTGTTCCATGTAGACGCCTTCGCGGGCCAGCTGGCGCATGTCGTCCAGCGTGGCGTCCACCACATAGGTGGGATGGTTCACGAGCAGGCGGCGCACGCCGCGTCGGCGGGCCTCCTCGAACAGGGGCCAGATCTCGCTGATGTGCAGGTGGCCCGCGGACAGCACGACGTCGGCGGCGGCGACCAGGTCCAGGATCGCCTTGACCTCGTCTTTGAGCTTGCCATCGGCGTCCAGCACCGTCAGCGGGATGGGTTCCAGCATGCGCTGGGTGGTCTGCGGAAACTTCTCGGTGAACTTGACGTCGGCGTGGTGGTGGGCAATGTGGTTGGCCGACGAGAAGGTCGGCATCCACACCAGGTCCGCGCCCAGCTTGATGCCGTGCTCCACGGCGTGCACGTTGAGGCCGCCCACGGCATTGTTCAGCGGCACGCCCGAGAGCATCTTCACGCCCAGGTGGGCGAAGTGCTTGTTCAGCACCTGGGTGACCGGCGTGCAGGAGTAGTAGTGGTCCTTGAGCAGCACCGCCTTGAGGCCGGCCTCGGAGGCCTCTTGCATGGCCTCGAGGTGGTCGAGGTAGCGCGGCATCACGGAGGGGCCGCTGTGGCAGTGCAGGTCGACGGCGCCGCGCAGCAGCGCGTTCACGCGGGCTTCGGAGCTGTCTTGGGTGTCCAGGGTGTGGGGCATGGGGAATCCTGTTCGGAGAGGGGGAGCAAGCGGGCGGAGGGCCAGGCGGTGGACCGGACCGCTCAGCTGCGGTCGAAGGCCGTGCGCAGCGCGCGGAAACCGGTGCGCAGGACCGACTGGTCGGACCCCACGACGAAGAAGCTGCAGCCGGCGCGGCGCAGCGTGTCGACTTCGGCCGTGTCGCCGACGAAGATGCCGGCGCAGACGCCGGCCTGTGCGGCCGCCTGGAAGCTGCGGGCCTGGGCGTCCAGGACGCGGGCATGGGACAGCTGGGTCAGGCCATGGGAGACCGCCAGGTCGGCCCGTCCGACGAAGAGGCAGTCGACACCGGGCACGGCGGCGATCGCCTCGACCGAGTCGACGGCGACGGCGTCTTCGATCTGGCACAGCACCAGCGCACTGCGGTCCTGCTGGTCGATGTGTTCGGCCATGGCCGCCATGCCGTAGCCGCCGGCCCGCGGCGAATTGGAGAAGCCGCGCCGGCCGCCCAGGTAGCGTGCGGCGGCGACGGCGGCCTTCGCATCGTCCACGCTGCACACGTGGGGCACCAGCACGCCGTCGGCGCCGAGGTCCAGCGCGGCGCCGATCGTGGCGGCCCGTGCGTCGGGCACGCGGACGATGGCGGCGATGCCCGCGGCGCGCGCGGCCAGCAGCGCCAGGTCCAGCGCGTTGGCCGAGAACGGCGCGTGCTCCGCATCGATGACCACCGCGTCCAGCCCCGCCAGCCCCGCGATCTCGATGCCGTGCACGCCGGGGGTCTTGACGAAGCTGGCGAGCAGCGCTTCTCTGGCGCGCAGCCGCTCGCCGAAGCGCAGGGCCTTGTTCATGCGCGCGCCTGCCCGGCGAACTCGGCCGCCTGGTACTCCACGAGGTGCCGGTAGTCCTCGCGCAGCGGCGCGAACACGTCCAGGTTCAGCACCACCTGGTCGCCGACCGGCTCCGCGTAGTGCACCACATGGGGCGGGATGCGGATCATGGTGCCGGGGCCGCCTTCGACGACCTCGTCGCCGAGGTGGAAGCGCACGCGCCCCTGGACGATCACGACCAGCTGTTCGAAGGTGTGGCTGTGGGGGGCGACCTGCATGCCCGGCGTCAACCAGTTCATCACGCACATCACGTCGTCGCCGCGGAAGCCGACCCGTTCCACGCCCTTGCGCACGCGTTCGCGCGGCAAGTCGTTCCAGTTGTGCATTAGCGCGCTGGCGGGCAGCGCCATGGGTCCGGCATCGTGTCTCATTTGTTTCTTTCAGCGATATAAGGTTTCGATGAAAGATATTTGACACGCGGAAGCGCCTGCCGTCAAACGCATTCTTGGACCGATCCATCCGTGTTTTCCCTAGGGCGAGGCGCAGGGGTCGCGGCGGTGCGGCGCGGCAGGCAGGAGCTGTCCTGCGCCGGCCGGTGCGCGCCGGGCGGGCGCAGCGCGGGGAGGGCCAGCGGGGCGGCTGCAGCCGATGTGTTCGGCGGCGGTGGTGCCTGCGGCCGCAAGGATCCGGCGTTGCAGCGTGGCCGGCAGGTGCTGGAGGCGGTGTGGGGGTCCGTGCGCGCGGGCATCCGGCGCGGCACGGCGCACGGCTCGCCCGAGTCTTTACGCCGAGAGGGTCAAGAGGACCAGCAGGACCAGGAGGACCAAAGGATCTGGCGCCGGGGCGCCCGCTGGACGACGGCAAGCGCACGCGGCGCCGTCCCGTGCCAGCGGTAGCGGGAGCGGGAACGGGAACGGGAACGGGAGGGGGCGCATGGTATGCCCGCAGCCCCTTGCGTGCGGCGTCTTCCCGGCCGATGGGCGCGGCGCCATCCCGGAGCGATGGCGCGCGCCTCCGCGCCTTACTGTTGCTTGCGCCGGCGCAGCGCGCAGCCGGCCAGGCCCACGAAGACCAGGGCCAGCGTGGCCGGCTCGGGCACCTGGGTGGCGTCGGCGAAGCTGAAGTCGTCCATCACGTAGAAGGCGTGCCAGCCGCTGGACACGACGATCGCATCGATGGCGCCGTCCCAGCCCGCGTCCAGGAAGGCCGGCGTGTCCGACAGCGTGAGCGTCGCCGAGCTCGCGACCAGCTGGCCGGCCAGGTACAGGTCG
Source organism: Pseudorhodoferax sp. (assembly GCA_035544335.1). Lineage (GTDB taxonomy): Bacteria > Pseudomonadota > Gammaproteobacteria > Burkholderiales > Burkholderiaceae_C > Pseudorhodoferax. Next base: position 9,163 of record DATKFT010000811.1, on the reverse strand, counting down.
AAGCGCACGGCGGCGTCGCCATAGCCCGCGAACCAGGCGCCGTTGAACACCGTGGGCGCGGCGAAGCGGATGGTGCTGGCGGCGTCCTCGGCGCCCCAGCCCATGGTGACGCGGCCCTGGCCCGAGTGCGCGGTGTAGGGGGCCTCTTCGCCCGTGAAGGCGGACCAGCCGCCGGCCGACCAGTCCAGGCCGCCGTAGTGGGCGGGCACGGCCGCGTAGCCGTTCTCGCCGACGATGTCGTCGAACGAGAGCACGGCGGCCGAGGCCATGGGGGCGAATGCGGCGCACAGCGCGAGCAGGGCGCTGGCGGCGAGGCGGCGGAAAAGAGCGTGCATGGTGTTTTCTCTGTGTGGTGTGGATCGCTGGGTGCGCGTCGGCCCATGCCGGCGCGCGGTGAGGGGTCAGTGCTGGCCCAGGGCCGGGTCGCTGACGGTGTGGCGGCCGGTTTCCACGCGGCCTGCGAAGCGGCGCACGTAGTCGGGCTGGCCCGAGACCGTCACGCTGAAGTCGTACCAGTAGTCGCTGGCCGCGACCGGCAAGCGCAGGGTCAGCTCGCCGCGCGGCACGAGCGCATGGCTCTGCGAGAGCGGCGAGAGCGCCTGGTAGGCGTTGGCCGTCAGCGTGAGCGTGCAGGCGCCCGTGCCCGCGTTGGCCAGGCGCAGCACGAGCTCGCCCGTGCCCGCGTCGCACAGCACCTGGACCTCGGGCCGCGGCTGGCCGGCCGCGACGGCGCGCAGCGCGCTGCCCGTGAAGTGGCGGTGGTAGCCGTTGGGGCCCAGCACCCACAGGTCGTAGGCACCGCCCACGGCCGGCGTCCAGACGTCGGACAGCGACTTGCCGGGCTCCACCATGTAGCGGCGCGGCACGGCGGCCAGGTCCTTGCGGTCGTAGACATGGAACACGGCAGCCTGGCGGCCGGTGTTGGCAAAGCTCAGCGCCACGCGCACGGCGGCCAGCGTGGCGCCGGGCTGCACCTCGCAGCTGGTCGCCAGCTCATAGGGCAGCGCGCGCGAGGGCCGCGTGCCGCCGGCCTGCACCGGGAACTGCTGGGCGGTGGGCGGCGTGATCTGCGCGAGCCGCTGCTGGGCCGTGCGCAGCGCATCGGCCTCGCTGCGGCTCTTGCGGCCTGGCAGCACGGGCAGCGCTTCGCTGTTGGGCGTCGCGAAGTTGAAGGCGCTGGTCAGGTCGCCGCAGACGGCGCGCCGGAACGGGCTGATGTTGGGCTCGGCCACGCCGAAGCGGGCCTCCAGGAAGCGGATCACCGAGGTGTGGTCGAACACCTGCGAGTTGACCCAGCCGCCGCGGCTCCACGGCGAGATCACGTACATGGGCACGCGCGGGCCGGGGCCGTAGACGCGGCCGTCCGGCGTGGGCTGGCGCGTGCTGCCGGCCGGGCGGCCGTGCGTGAAGTACTCGGCCGAGAGGTCGGCCTGGGCCAGCGTGGTCTTGCCCGCATAGCCGCCCTTGCCGTCGGGCGAGGGGGCCGAGGGCGAGGGCACGTGGTCGAAGTAGCCATCGTTCTCGTCGAAGTTGACGATCAGCACGGTCTTGCTCCAGACCTCGGGGTTGGCCGTCAGCGCGTCCAGCACCTCCTGCAGGAACCAGGCGCCCTGCACGGGGCTCGAGGGACCCGGGTGCTCGCAGTAGATCGAGGGTGCGTTGAGCCAGGAGACCTGGCGCAGCTTGCCTTCGCGGATGTCGCGGCGGAAGGCGTCCAGGTAGTTCTCGGGCTTGGTGCCGGGCAGTGTGTTGGCGATGCCCTTGTACAACGGGTTGGCCGCGTTGTCGGTGGCCGCGTCGTAGGCGTGGTAGGGCAGGGCCTGGCCCGTGTTGGTGTAGGGGCTGTTGGGCGCGCCGCCGCTGGAGACCGGGTAGCCCGAGGCGATGTTGGCCCGCTTGAACTGGCGGAACGCGCCCAGCATGTTGTCGCCCCATTCGTCGGGCATGTTCTGGTAGCTGATCCAGCTCACGCCGGCCGCTTCCAGGCGCTCGGCATAGGTGGTCCAGGTGTAGCCCGTGTTCACGCCGCTGGCCAGGCCGTCGATCGCGTCCCACTCGTTGCTCACGAAGGCCGTGCCCGTGGGGCCTGCACCGTTCGTGCCGGTCAGGAAGAAGGAGCGGTTCGCGTCCGTGCCCGTGTGCATGGCGCAGTGGTAGGCATCGCACAGCGTGAAGGCGTTGGCCAGCGCGAACGGGAACGGGATCTCGGCTTCCTTGAAGTAGCCCATGGAGATCTGGTTCTTGTAGCGCGGCCACTGGCCCATGCGTCCATGGTCCCAGGCCTGCTGGCTGTCGTTCCAGTCGTGCGGCGTGCCGTTGGCGCGCTGGGCGTTGCCTTTGCTGCCGTCCAGGTGGAAGGGCATGACCACGTTGCCGTTGGCCAGACGCTGCTGCCAGACGTTGCGGTTGTCGACGAGCGGAATCGGAAAGCGGTCGCCGAAGCCGCGCACGCCGGCCAGCGTGCCGAAGTAGTGGTCGAACGCGCGGTTCTCCTGCATCAGGATGACCACGTGCTCGACGTCGCGGATGCTGCCGGTCGCGTTGTTGGCGGGGATGGCCAGCGCGCGCTGGATGGCCGGCGGGAAGGCGGCGTAGGTCGCGGCGGCGATGCCCGCGTGCGCACTGCCACGCAGGAAACTGCGTCGTGAAGTCATGGTTTTTGTCGAAGCAATGTGGGGGGAGGCACGCGGGGCGTGCCGGCGTCACCCGACCGTTCCAGCCGGACCGGCCCTGGCCGGTGCAGCCTACGGCGCGCGCGTGACGCCCCCATGACCGCGGCCCCTGGCCGCGACCACTTGCTTGCAGCGCGCGCCAGCCGGTCGGGCTGGCGCGCGCGTCCATGCCCCTACTTCCAGCGCGCGCTGCGGAAGTCCAGGTTCCAGCCCGCGGCCTGGGGCTGCCATTGCAGCGCGGTGTCGCGCAGGTAGCCCAGCTGCGGCTCGGCCAGCAGCACGGCCTGGCCGTCGTCGCGCGCCAGCCGCAGGATCTGCCTGAACAGCGCGTCGCGCCTGCCGCGGTCGCTCTCGCCCTCGACCTGCTGGATCAGCGCCTCGACCTCGGGGTTGAAGTAGTCCGACCAGGTGCCGTTCCTGGCCACGGTGCCGCCGACCACGTGGATGGGGTCGTAGATTGCGTTGCCAAAGCCCATGACCACGAGCGGACCGCTCTGGTGCGCGGCGTTGAGCCGGTTGTAGGCCGCCGAGTCGATGACCTTGATCTGCGTGCGGATGCCGACCTGGCCCCAGTAGGCCGCCAGGGCCTCGCAGATCGCGCGCGGCTGCGTGGTCGGGCAGGTCAGCGCGGTCTCGAAGCCGTTGGGCAGGCCGGCCTCGGCCAACAGCTTCTTCGCGCGCGCGGGGTCGTAGGCGAAGGGCTTGAGCGTGGCGTCGACGCCATAGGGATAGCTGCTCGGGATCAGCGCGCCCAGCGGCGCGGCCTGGCCGCGCAGCACGCTCTGGATGATCGCGTCCTTGTCGACCGCATAGTTCAGCGCGAGGCGCACCTGGGGCCTGGACAGCGGCGTGGCCGGGTCGTTGGAGTAGATGCGGATGTGCAGCGGGCTGCCGCCGGCCACGCGCTCGGTCGCCAGGCCCTTGGCATCTGCCAGCCGCTCGATGTCGGCCGGTGCGATCTCCACGCCCACATCGGCCTCGCCGGCCAGGAGCGCATTGACGCGGCTGCTGGGCTCGGGCACGAAGCGGTAGACGAGCTTGGCGATGGCGGGCTTGTCGCCCCAGAAGCCATCGAAGCGCGCGAACTCCAGCGAGCGGCCGATCTGGTGGCCCACGATGCGGTAGGGCCCCGTGCCCACGGGCGCCTGGGCGAAGGCCTCGGGCGTCTTGAGCGACTCCAGGTAGGCCTTGGGCACGATGTACAGGTAGCCCGCGAGCTTGTTCAGGAAGGCGCCGTCCTTCTGCTTCAAGCGGAACACCACGGTCTGCGCGTCGGGCGCCTCCACGCTGGCCACGGTGTTGGCGAAGAAGGGGCGGCGCGTGCTCTTGGTCTCGGGCGCGAGCACGCGCTCCATCGAGAACTTCACGTCCTCGGCCGTGAACGCATCGCCGTTGTGGAACTTCACGCCACGGCGCAGCGTGAAGCGGTGCACGAGCCCACCCTCGCCGACCTGGTGCGCCGTGGCCAGGCGCGGCTCCAGCCGGCCCTCGCGGTCGAAGCCGTACAGCGTGTCGAAGCTGTTCCAGGCGAACTTGGCCGAGTCGATGCTGGGCGGGATCAGCGGGTCCAGGTTGCCGGGGCCCGAGGGCAGGGCCACGACCAGGGTGTTGCGGTCCACGGCGGGCTTGCCGTCCAGGGCCTGGGCGGGCAGGGCGGCGCACAAGGCGGCGTACAGCGCCGCTGCCAGTGCGCTGAGAGCCAGCCGCTTCATGGCTGCGGGGCCTTCCAGCCGGCCTGTCGGAAGTTCAGGCTCCAGCCGGCCACCTGCGGGCTCCATTGCAGCTCCGGATCCTTGGCGTAGTTGAGGTTCAGCTCGGCCAGCAACACGGCCTGGCCGTCGTCGTGGGTCAGCTGCAGGATCTGCTTGAACAGCGCGTCGCGCTTGGCGCGCTCGCTCTCGCCCTCGACCTGGTCGATGAGCTTTTGCACCTCGGGATTGAAGTAGTCCGACCAGGTGCCGTTCTTGGCCACCGAGCCGCCGATCACGTGGATCGGGTCGTAGATCGCGTTGCCGAACTCCGAGAAGGCCAGCGGCCCGCTCTGGTGCACGTTGTTGATGCGGTTGAAGGCCACGTAGTCGATGGTCTTGACCTGGGCCTTCACGCCGACCTGGCCCCAGTAGGCGGCCACGGCCTCGCACAGCGCGCGCGGGAAGGCCGCGGCGCAGTAGAAGCTGGTCTCGAAGCCGTTCGGAAAGCCCGCCTGCGCGAGCAAGGCCTTGGACCTGGCCGGGTCGTAGGCGTAGGGCTTGAGCGCGGGGTTGCTGCCGTAGGGGTAGCTGGCGGGGATGGTGGAGGCCAGCGGCGCGGCCTGGCCGCGGAACACGCTCTTGATGATGGCGTCCCGGTCCAGCGCGTGGTTGAGCGCGAGCCGCACCTCGCGCTTGGACAGCGGCGTCGTGGCGTCGTTGGAGTAGATGCGGATGTGCAGCGGGCTGCCGCCCGACACGGACACGACCGACACGCCCTTGCGGCTGGCGAGCTGCTCGGCATCGGCCGGCGCCACGTCGGTCGCCAGGTCGACCTCGCCGGCCAGCACGGCGTTCACGCGGCTACTGGCCTCGGGCACGAAGCGGTAGACGAGCTTGGCCACGCCGGGCTTGGTGCCCCAGAAGCCGTCGAAGCGGGCCAGCTCCAGCGACTGGCCGATCTTGTGGGCCACGAACTTGTAGGGCCCGGTGCCCACGGGCGCGAGCGCAAACGCCTCGGGCGTGGCCAGGCCCTCGGTGTAGGCCTTGGGCACGATGTACAGGTAGCCCGCCACCTTGTTCAGGAAGGCGCCGTCCTTCTGCGCCAGCTTGAACACCACGGTCTGTGCGTCGGGTGTCTCCACCGACGCGACCGTGTTGACGAAGTAGGGCCGGCGCGTGCTCTTGGTCTCGGGCTTGATGATGCGCTCGATGGAGTACTTCACGTCGGCCGAGCTCAGCAGGGCACCGTTGTGGAATTGCACGCCGCTGCGCAGCTTGAAGCTGTGGGTCAGGCCGTCGGCGCTGACGCTGTGGGCCGTGGCCAGGCGCGGCTCGATGTTGCCCTGGAGGTCGAAGCCGTACAGCGTGTCGAACACGTTCCAGGCGTATTTGGCCGAGTCCACGCTGGGCGCGACCTGCGGGTCCAGGTTGCCGGGACCGGACGACAGCGCCACGACCAGCGTGTTGCGGTCGACGGCGGGCTTGCCGCCCAGGGCCTGGGCCGCGCCGGTGGCGAGCAGGCCGATGGCCAGCACGGCCGCGGCGAGGGGATGCATGCGCAGTTGCATGGGGAAACTCCTGAAGGTGGATGGAAAGGATTCAGAGGGATGGGGCAGGGGCCGGCGCGCTGGACCGCTTGAGCCCGCAACGCTGGCTGGCCGTGATGTGGCGTGCGGCCACGCGGCCGCCCACCAGGCATTCGGCCAGGTTGCCGCCGGCCATGTAGACATGGCCGAAGGCACTGCCCAGTTCGCCGGCCGCGTACAGGCCCGCGATGGGCCGGCCCTGCGCATCGAGCACGCGCTGATGCTCGTCGTGCACGGGCCCGCCCTGGGTGTTGATGACCAGCGGCCAGACCTCGGCCACGTGGAACGGCGGCTCGCGCAGCGGCGCCATGGTTTCGGGGCGGCGGCCGAAGTCGGCGTCCACGCCCGTGTCGCAGGCCGCGTTCCAGCGCGCCACGGTCTGCTGCAGGGCCTGGGCGTCCAGGCCCGCGAGCGCGGCCAGCTCGGCCCAGCTGTCGGCGCGGCGGATGAGGCCGTTCGCGAGCTCCTGGCGGTTGTCGGCGCTCCAGGCATAGCCGAGCGCGGGGTCGTTGGCCACGGCGCGGCCCAAGGGGTACATACGGAATCCGGCCGCGTCCAGCAGCATGCAGGCCGGCAGCCGCGTGTGCTGGGCGCGCGTGGCGTCGAAGTGCGCGAAGTGGCGCACGCCGGTGTCGCCCGGATAGGGTTCGTACTCGTTGGCGAAGCGCCGGCCGCACTGGTCCACGAGGATCCAGGGCATCACGGGCAGCGGCGCGCTCTGGTGGCCGGGCGTCCACATCGGGAAGTTCTTGGGGTACAGGCCGTAGCGGAAGGCCGGGTCCGGATGCCGGAAGCCGTAGGGCCCGTGGAAATGCCACATGTGCCAGAGGTCCGCGCCCACGGCCTGGGCCATGCGGATGCCGTCGCCCGTGTTTCCGAGGAAGCTGGCCGGCAGCACGCCCTGGGTCTCGAAGTACTGGCTCTGCAGCTCGGCGTCGGCCTCGAAGCCGCCGCAGGCCAGCACCACGCCGCCGCTGGCGAAGGCCTCATGGATCCGCCCCTGCTGTTCGAAGCGCAGGCCCGAGACGCGCCCGCCGTCCTCGCGCAGCAGCGCGCGCACAGGCGCGCCCAGCCGCACTTCGATGCCGCGGCGGCGCACATGGTCCACGAGCAGGCCGAAGAAGTTGGCGCCCAGGCCTTGGTGCGCGATGCCGCGCGCGGGGTCGGCCGGCAGTTCGGCGACCTCCACGTAGCCGAGCTGGTCGAAGCCTTCGAACGGGTAGTTGCCCAAAGAAGGCCGCACGCGCACCTGCGCGCCCACGGCGCTGCCCAGGGCCCGCATCCAGGCCGGCAGCTCCACCATGCCCAGCGCCAGCCTTTTCAGCACGGCCGGCGGCGTGCGGCCGCCGCAGGTGGCCGTGAGGTAGGCGAAGGCCGCCTCGGCATCGAAGGCGATGCGCGCACCGCCGGCCGAGACCACCGAGAGCCCGCCCGCGTAGGGCATCTTCTCGAGCAGCAGCACGCGCGCGCCCGCGTCGTGCGCGGCGATCGCAGTGGCCGCGCCGGCCGCGCCGTAGCCGACGACGATGAGGTCGTAGAGCGGATCCGCGGGCTTCATCGCTGCCGCGTGGAGTCGAAGCTCTGCCCCAGTGCGGCCTGGCCGATGGTCTGGTGCGTGCGGTCGTGGCCCACGTGCAGGATGTGGGTCTGCAGGTCGCGGATCAGCCGGGCCAGCGGGTGCTCGTCGAACAGCGCCGTGGAGCCGGCCAGCCGGCCCATGGTGGCGGCCACCTGCAGCGCGGCCTGCGCGCAGATGGACTTGGCTGCCATGGCGGCCAGTTCGGCCTGCACCGTGTCGCCTTCGCGCCAGGTGGCGATCGCGCGCTCGAACGCGGCCTGCGCCGCGTACAGCGCCACGCGCGATTCGCCCACATGGGCCTGCACGAAGGGGTCGGCCAGCTTGCCGGGCAGGCTGCGCAGCCAGTCCAGCGTCCAGCCGAACACGCCCTCGGCCGCGCCCAGGTAGTTGGCCGCGAAGCCCAGGTGGAAGCGGCCCTGCCAACGCCCCGCGATGTAGGCACCGGGCGGGCCCAGCACATGGCTGTCGGGCACGAACACACCGTCGAGCGCGACCTGCGGGCTCATGGCCACGCGCATGCCGCTGGGCGCGTACCAGCCGGTCTCCTCGCGCACGCCGGCCATGCCGGGCTCCACGAGCACCATCTGGTGGTTCTGCGCCATGCCGTCCACGCCGGCCAGCGAGGCGAACGCGATGCCCAGGCCGTGGTCCACGCCATTGGTCGCGTAGAACTTGCGGCCCCGCACGCGCAGGCCGCCGGCCTCGCGCGTGGCCGTGGTCTGGAAGGCGCTGGCGCCCAGCTGCAGCCCCGGCTCGCTGCCCAGGAAGGAGAACAGCGTGAGCCGCTCCGCGAGCGGGCTCAGGAAGCGCGCGCGCTGCGCGGGCGTGCCGAGCTCGTCCAGCGTCCAGACCGCATGGTTGTGCGCCTGCAGGCAGTGCGCGGTGCCGGGCGAGACGCGCGCCACGCTGCGCACGGCCTGCAGGTAGGTGGCCGGGTCTGCGCTGCGCAGGTGGCTGCCGCCGCCCTGGGGTGCCGACAGCGTGGCGCGCAGCCAGCCCGCGTCGTGCAGGTCCTGCAGGTTGGCCAGCGGCAGCGCAGCGCGCTCGTGGAAGTCGCGCTCGCGCGCTGCGAAGCGCTCGCGCACGAGGGTGTCGAGTGCGGCAAGGTCGAGACTCATCGCGGTGCGTCGCCCTGGATGGTCACACGGTAGCCCGAGCGCACGGCCGGCCGGTAGTCCCAGACCGCGAGGTGCTGCGTGCAGCGGTTGTCCCAGAACGCGACCGAGTGCGGCTTCCAGCGAAAGCGCACGACGAACTCGGGCTGCGTGCTGTGTTCGTACAGAAAGGCCAGCAGGGCCGCGCTCTCCTTGGGCGGGATGCCGTCGATCTGGGTCGTGAAGCCGGGGTTCACGAACAGCGCCTTGCGGCCCGTGACCGGGTGGGTGCGCACCACGGGGTGGCTGGAGCGCGGGTAGACCTTGCCGGTGTCGGCTGCGCCGTAGTTCTGGAAGCGGCCGCGGTAGACGTGGTCGCCGTCGTGCGTGGCGCTCAGGCCTTCGAGGTAGTGCTTGAGCCGGTCCGACAGCGCCTCGTAGGCCGCGTAGCCGCTCGCGAACAGCGTGTCGCCGCCCTGCGGCGGCACCTGGTGCAGATGCAGGATGCTGCCCAGCGGCGGCTCGGCGTCGCAGGACACGT
>DATKFT010000810.1:0-8340 GCA_035544335.1 Pseudorhodoferax sp. | reverse complement strand
GGTGCTGGCCGACCGGCCCGTGCTGCGCGCGGCCACGCAGCAGGCGCGCGGGCGCGTGGCGCTGCTGGGCGATGCGGCCCACCCCATGCGCCCCTACCTGGCCCAGGGCGCGGGCATGGCCATCGAGGACGCCGAGGCGCTGGGCCGCGCGCTGCACCAGGTGCGTGCGGCCGACATCGACGTGCCCACGGCCCTGGCCCGCTACGCGCTGGAGCGCTGGCAGCGCAATGCGCGCGTGCAGGCGCGCGCACAGCGCAACGGCGAGATCTTCCACGCCACGGGCCTGCTGCGCTGGGGCCGCAACCTCTCGCTGCGCGTGCTGGGCGCGCGGCTGCTGGACATGCCCTGGCTGTACGGCCGGCAGACGGCCGGCGGCTGAGAGCCGCAGCGGCACGCAGGCCCCGCGCTGCGAATGCAAATTTCTCCCAGCACCGGGCTATTGGTGCCTGCCTATACTGGCCGCTCCCTTGGGGAGTAGCCGGCTTCCAGCCTTTTGGAAGCGCCTGCGTCAACACACTCGGCATCCCGCATGCCGTGGCGCTGGCAACCGTTGCACGGTTGGCGAGACCATCGGCATGGCCCCGCGACGCAGGTCGGGCAGCGGGGCCCTGCCTTTGCGCCCTCGCCCGGCCCAAGACGCATCCCCATGAATCTCGCTTCCACCGCCCTCTTGGCCCTGGCCATGTCGACCGATGCCTTTGCCGCGGCCGTCGGCAAGGGCACGTCCCTGCACAGACCCCGCTGGTCCGAAGCCCTGCGCACCGGCGCGATCTTCGGCGTGATCGAAACCCTCACGCCGCTCGCGGGCTGGGCGCTGGGCCTGGCCGCGGCCGGCTACGTCAAGGCCTGGGACCACTGGATCGCGTTCGTGCTGCTGGGCGTGCTGGGCCTGCGCATGCTGGTGGGCGCGCTGCGCCAGCCGGATGCAAGCGTTGAAGAGAAGCCGAGCCGCCATGGCTTCTGGCTGCTGGCCGTCACGGGCTTGGCCACCAGCATCGACGCCATGGCCGTCGGCGTGGGGCTGGCCTTCCTCGATGTGGACATCGTGCCGGTGGCCGCCGCCATCGGCCTGGCGACCTTTGCCATGGTCACGGTCGGCGTGATGGTCGGCCGCCTGCTCGGCCACATCGCCGGGCGCTGGGCCGAGGCCGTCGGCGGCCTGCTGCTGATCGGCATCGGCTCGGTGATCCTGGTCGAGCACCTGACGGCGCTCTGATCGAGATCAGTACTTGTAGCTCAGCGAGGCCATGAGGCTGCGCGGCTCGCCGTAGTAGCTCTGGCGTGTCCAGCCGTCGGGGCGGTCGATGTACTTGCGGTCGAGCAGGTTGTTCAGCGTGAGCGTGGCACGCAGCTGCGGCGTGATCTGGTAGCCCGCCTGCGCCGAGAACACGGCCACGCCGCCCGCGCCCCAGCGCACGCCGCCGTCGTCCGTGTAGATGCCGCTGCGCACGCGCACGCCGCCGGCCAGGCTCAGGCCATTGGCGAAGCGGTGGTCGCTCCACAGCGAGAAGAGGTGGCGCGGGAACACGGTCGTCAAGGGCTTGCCCTGCTGGTCGGGCCCGGCCGTGATCTGCCGCGTGGTGTTGTAACCGTAGCCGGCGGTCAGGTTCCACTGCGGCGTGATGCGGCCCGTGAGCTCGGCCTCGATGCCCTGGCTGCGCGCCTTGCCCGCGGCGATGGACGCGTTGGGGAAGTCCGCGTCGGTCATGGCACGGTTGCTGTCCTCGATGCGGTACAGGGCCAGGCTGCTGGCCAGGCGCTTGTCGAAGTGCTCGCCCTTGACGCCGATCTCGAACTGGTGGCCCTGGCGCGGCTTGAGGAAGTTGCCCGTGCGGTCGGTCTCGGACTGCGGGTTGAAGATGCTGCTGTAGCTGCCGTAGACCGACCACTGCGGCCCCAGCTCATAGACCGCGCCGGCGTAGGGCACGAGCTTGCCGTTCTCGCTGCGGTCGGCCGTGCGGTCGCGCAGGTTCTGGTACTCGAACCAGGCCACGCGGGCGCCGGCCACCAGCGTCAGTGGCGCGATGGGCTTGATGCGCGCCTGGCCGAACAGGCCGCTCTGGATCTGCCGGATGCGGCTGAAGGGCGCGTCGATGGCGATGTCGGGCTTGGCCACGCCGGGGCTGGGCGCGAAGACGTTCTGCGTGAAGCCGTTCTGGCCCCAGGTGCTGGAGTTGTAGGCCTGGGTGCTGCGAAAGACCTGGCGGTTGGCGCCCAGCACGATCTCCTGCTTCAGGCCCTGCCACTGGAACGGCAGGCTCAGCTGGCCCTGCAGGTTGACCTCGCGCTCTTTGGTGGTCGAGAAGTACGGGATCACCTGCATGTCGCCCGTGGCCGGGTCCACCATGCTGTTGCCCCAGGCGATCTGGCCGTCGTTGTCACGCGCGATGTGGTTGGCCGACAGCGTGAGCTTGCCGCCGCCGTCCAGCCGGTGCTCGAGCTCGGCGAAGCTGCGTTCGGACTTTTGCAGCTGGTGGTTCCACAGCGCACCGATGAAGGTGGAGCGCGCGATGTCCGGGTAACCGCCGTTGGCATAGGCCGCCAGGCCGAAGAACGGCCGGTTGGTGGTGCGCTGCTGGCTGTGGCCGACCGACAGCGTGGTGGCGGGGCTGAAGTCGTACTCCAGCGTGCCGTAGACCATGGGCTGGCGCGTGTTCGCGTAGTCCGTGAAGTAGTGCCGGTCCTGGTAGGCGACGACCAGGCGCCCGCGCAGGCTGCCGTCGGCGTTGAGCGGCCCGGTCACGTCGGCATCGGCGTAGTAATGGTCCCAGGAGCCGACGCTGGTCTTGGCGTTGAAGCCGAAGCTGTCCTGCGCGCGCTTGCGCACCATGTTGATGGTCCCGCCCGGGTCGCCCGCGCCCTGCAGCAGGCCGGCCGGACCACGCCAGACCTCGACGCGGTCGAACATGGCCAGGCTGAAGTTGTTCTCGTAGACGCGCGCGGACGAGGAGACGCCGTCGATCTGGTAGCGGTCGATGTTGTAGCCGCGCGACTCGATGTTGAAGTTGTTGGTGCCGTAGGTGGTGACCTTGAGCGCCGTCGTGTACTGCATGGCCTCTTCGATGCTGAAGAAGTTCTGATCGTCCAGGCGCTGGCGCGTGACCACGCTGACGGAGTTGGGCGTCTCGCGCACCGCATGCTCGCCCAGGCCGATGGTCACGGCGCGCGCGCTGTAGTCGCGGCTGCCTTCGGTGGTGGCGCTGCGTTCGGCGCCGGCCACCACCTGCACGGTCGGCAGCGCACCGCCGGCGCCGGCGGCCGGTTCCGAAGCGGCGGGCGCGGCGCCGCCGCGTTCGACCACGAAGGTCTTGCCGCCATCGGCCGTGCGCACGGCCAGGCCGCTGCCGGCCAGCAGCCGGTCGAGCGCCTCGCGCGGCGTGTGGCTGCCGCGCAGCGCGGGCACGCTGCGGCCCTGTGCCAGGCTGCTCGCGAACATGACCTGCACGCCGGTCTGCTGCGCCAGCGCATGGAGCGATTGCTCCAGCGGCCCGGCCGGCAGGTCCAGCGCCACGGTCTGGGCCTGCGCGCCCCATGCGAGCAGCGCCGCGGCGGCGGCAAAAGGGGCGCGGCGCTGCAGCGCCAGCCACAGGGGCAGGCGGCGGGCCGCAGGGAACACGGAACGGTGGAACGGTGGCACGGAAGCACTCTCCAGGGTGGTGGTGGACATCTGGAGAACAAGCCGTTCGGCAGGGCCGCGAACCCTACCTGCCACCCGACATTTTTTTGCGCTCAGCGCGCCGCCACCGTGGCGCTGCCGTCGGCGGCATGCTGCACCCGCACCGGCAGCAGCGCGGGCAGCAGGTCGAGCAAGGCGGCGGCATTGGCCGTGCGGTAGACGCCCGAGACCTCCAGCCCGGCCAGCGCCGGGCTGGCCAGATGCACCGGCCGCCCCCGGTAGCGCGCGATCTCGCGCAGCACTTCGGCCAGCGGCGTGCGCTGGAACACGAAGCGCCCGTCGCGCCAGGCCGTGGCGGCTTCGGCGTCGACGCTGCGCACCGGGCCAAGGCGGCCGTCCTGCGCATCGGCCCGCTGGCCAGGCGCCAGCGTCACGCCCACTGCGGCGCTGCCGTACAGCGCCACGCGGCCGCGCAGCACGGTGACGGCCACGTCCTCGCCCCAGCGCCGCACGTCGAAGGCCGTGCCCAGCACCTGGACCCGGGCCGCGCCGGCATCCACCGTGAACACGCGCCAGGCCGAAGGCGCCACTTCGAACAGCGCGCGGCCGCTGTCCAGCACCACGCGGCGCGAACGCAGGTGGCGTTCGACGCGCAGCCGGGTGGAGGTGTCCAGCGTCACCGTGCTGCCGTCCGACAGGCTCAGCACCAGGCGCTGGTCCGCGCGCGTGGCGACCTGCTCGGTGCGCCAGGCCGGGTCGATCCAGGCCAGCGCGGCGGCGGCGCAGGCCAGGCAGAGCACGGCCGCGGCGGCCGTCTTGCGCCGCTTGCGCACGCGGACCGCCGGCACCGGCAGCGGAAAGCGCGCGCGCAATGCCTCGCGGTGGCGCGCCAGAGCGTCGAGAGCGTCGAGCGCGTCGTCGGCCCGCGGCGGCACGGGTTGCGGCGTTGCCGTCACGCCGCCGCCCCGCGTTGCAGCGCAGCCCGGCAGGCCGCCATGCCCAAGCGCAGATGCTTCTCCACGGTCTTGTGCGAGATGCCCAGCCGGGCCGCCACCTCGGCATGCGGCAGTTCGTGGATCTTGTGCATCACGAACACCAGCCGGCAACGCTCGGGCATGGCCTCGATGGTGCGGCAGAGCAACTCCAGTTCCTGGCGGGACTGCAGCGTTGCCACCACGCCGGGCTGCTCGGACGGCGCATCGGGCGGCGCGTCGACCGCGTCGATCCAGCGGCGTTCGCGGTCCTGCGCGCGCACGCGGTCCACCGCGCGGTCGTGCGACATGCGCCGCAGCAGCGCCAGCGGCTGCTCGACCGGGTCATGGCGCGGCCGCTCGAGCAGGTCCACGCAGACCTCGTGCACCACCTCGCGTGCGAGCCCGCGGTCGCCGAAGCGCCAGCGCAGCCGCTCGACCAGGTCTTCGTAGTGGCGCACCAGCGCCAGCAGCAACGGGGAGGAAGGACGGGAGTGCAGCACGGCCGGAGCGGCGAAGGGCGTCCAGCCCATGGGATGAGAATACTTCGCATTATCAACCCGCGCGGCAAGTGCCGTCGCAAGCGCTCAACTCAGGAAGTACTTGATCACGCCCTTGGCGACGAAGCCCAGCATGCCCAGGCCCAGGCCCAGCAGCAGCACGAAGGTGCCGAAGCGCCCGGCCTTGGACTCGCGCGCGAGCTGCAGGATGATGAACAGCATGTACAGCATGAAGGCCCCAAGGCCAAAGGTCATGCCGAACCAGGCGATCTGCGACTCGGTGTAGCCGAACATGCTCAATCGTCGGCGGGAGGCTGCACGAGGTCGCGGTAGGCATGCCAGCTCGCGTGCGCGAGCCAGGGCGCAACCAGCACCAGGCCCAGCAGCGCGGGCAGCATGGCCACGAGCGTCAGAGCGACCAGCAGCACGGCCCACAGCGCCATGGGCACCGGGTTCTCGAGCACCGTGCGCCAGCTCGTCAGCACGGCGGCCAGCACGCCGATGCGCCGGTCCAGCAGCAGCGGGATGGCCACCACGCTGGAGGCATAGACCGGCGCGGCCAGCAGCGCGCCCAACAGCAGCCAGGCCTCGAACAGCCAGCCGCGGTCGGCCGCGACCACCAGGCGCAGAAAATCTTCGGGGCGGTGGATCGGCCCGGGCGCGAAACCCGTGACCAGCGCGGCGGAGGTCACGACCCAGCCCGTGCCCGCGAACGCCAGCAGCACGCCGAACAGCACGAGCCGGCCATCGTCGGGCCACCAGATGCGCAGCGCGGTGCCCAGGCGGGGCTGCTCGTCGCGCTCCAGTGCGCGGCTGATCGCGTACAGCCCGGTGGCCGCGATCGGCGCGACCAGCAGAAAGCCCGTGAAGGCGCCCGCCAGCAGCCAGAAATGCGCATGGGCCAGCCAAGCCAGCGTGCCGCCGAACGCGGCCAGCACGAGACCGTGCAGCAGGCCCGGCAGCGGACAGCGCCACAGGTCGGCCCAGCCGCGCGCGAGCCAGCGCAGCGGCTGCGTGGCGGCCACGCTGCGCACGCGGTGGCGCTGGCTGTCGGTCAGTGCGCGGGAGGCCGTCCTTCTGGGCATGTGCGATGCTGGCATGCCGCGGCCGGCGCCGCGTTGACCTGCATCAAGGACCGGCCGGGCCGGCGCTCAGGAAGGTGAGCAGGACGCGGCAAGGCGCGTCGTGCGGGGTGCTCAGGCCTGGTCGCGCGGCGGCTTGGCGACCACGTCCTCGACCTCTTGCGTGAGCGCGCCGCGCGGGCTGTAGGCGGGCGGCTCGCCAGGCGCGGGATCCTGCGCGCCGCGCGGACGCGTGGCCTGCTGCTGCCAGCTGCGGTAGCGCCGCCAGCTGGCAGCCGGGTCCACACCCAGTCCGCCGAAGCGGACCACGACGGGGCGGCCCGTCAGCCGCGCCCACAACAGGCGCAGGCCGAAGACCACGGCCAGCACAGCCCCGGCCAGGATCAGGCCGGCCGCCACGGCCAGCCCGGCCACCAGCAGCGTCAGCTGCAACAACAGGCGCAGCAGGCCTGCCACGAAATCACCCACGGATGCACCACTCCTTTGCGCGCTCGCGATCACCATCAATGCACCACCCGGTCGAAACGGAACTCACCGGGTGCCTGGATCGGGTCCACGTCCACCGGGATCACCGCCTTGGGCGCGAAGCGCCCTTCGAGCAGCAGCTTGGACAGCGGATTCTCGATGCGCTGCTGGATGGCCCGCTTGAGCGGACGGGCACCATACACCGGATCGAAGCCGACCTTGGCCAACTCCGCAAGCGCCGCAGGGGAAACCTCCAGCGTGAGGTCCAGGTGCGCGAGCCGGTCGCGCAGTGCGCGGATCTGGATGTCGGCGATCGACTCGATGTGCTTGGAATCCAGCGCGTGGAACACCACGGTCTCGTCGATCCGGTTCAGGAACTCGGGCCGGAAGTGGTTCCGCAGTTCGCCCTGCACCGCCTCCTTGATGTCCTCCGCATCCTGGCCGACCATGGCCTGGATCAGGTGCGAGCCGATGTTGCTGGTCATCACGATCACGGTGTTCTTGAAGTCCACGGTGCGGCCCTGGCCATCCGTCAGGCGGCCATCGTCGAGCACCTGCAGCAGCACGTTGAACACGTCCGGATGCGCCTTCTCCACCTCGTCGAGCAACAGCACGCTGTAGGGCTTGCGCCGCACGGCCTCGGTCAGGTAGCCGCCTTCGTCGTAGCCCACGTAGCCCGGCGGCGCGCCGATCAGGCGGGCCACCGAGTGCTTCTCCATGAATTCGCTCATGTCGATGCGGATCAGGTGGTCCTCGCTGTCGAACAAAAAGCCCGCCAGCGCCTTGCACAGCTCGGTCTTGCCCACGCCCGTGGGGCCCAGGAACAGGAAGGAGCCGGTCGGCCGGTTCGGGTCGGACAGGCCGGCGCGCGAACGGCGGATCGCATTGGCCACGGCCGTGATGGCCTCGTCCTGGCCGACCACGCGCTCGTGCAGCTTGTCTTCCATGTGCAGCAGCTTCTCGCGCTCGCCCTGCATGAGCTTGGACACGGGGATGCCCGTGGCGCGTGCCACAACCTCGGCGATCTCTTCGGTGCCGACCTGGGTGCGCAGCAGGCGCGGGCCGGTGCTGCCGCCCTTGCCGGACTCCTTGGCCTGCGCCTCCCTGAGCTTCTTCTCGAGCTCGGGCAGCTTGCCGTGCTGCAACTCGGCGACCTTGTGGAACTCGCCCTTGCGCGTCAGCTCCACGATCTGGGTGCGGATGCGCTCGATCTCTTCCATGACCTCCTTGGAGCCGTGGGCCTCGGCCTTCTCGGCCTGCCAGACCTCGTCCAGGTCGGCGATTTCCTTTTGCAGCTTGGTGATCTCCTCCTCGATCAGGCCGAAGCGCTTCTGCGAAGACTCGTCCTTCTCGCGGCGCACGGCCTCGCGCTCGATCTGCAGCTGGATCAGCCGGCGGTCCAGCTTGTCCATGACCTCGGGCTTGGAGTCCATCTCGATCTTGATCTTGGCCGCGGCCTCGTCGATGAGGTCGATGGCCTTGTCGGGCAGGAAGCGGTCGGTGATGTAGCGGTGCGACAGCTCGGCCGCGGCCACGATGGCCGGATCGGTGATCTGCACGCCGTGGTGCGCCTCGTACTTGTTCTGCAGCCCGCGCAGGATGGCGATCGTTGCCTCCACGCTGGGCTCGCCCACGAGGATCTTCTGGAAGCGGCGCTCCAGCGCGGCATCCTTCTCGATGTACTTGCGGTATTCGTCCAGCGTGGT
>DATKFT010000809.1:0-2127 GCA_035544335.1 Pseudorhodoferax sp. | reverse complement strand
CGCCGCAGTCGTAGTGCGCCCAGGGGAAGCGCTTGTAGATCTCGTCGCCCAGGATGGCGGCCGTGGCCTTCGCCTGGGCCAGGCGCTCGGCCGGCACTTCGCAGTGGAAGCTGGCGGGCAGCAGCCGGCCCGTGGCGCTGTCTTCGAGCCGGTCCAGCACCTGGCGCATGATGCGGAAGCTCGAAGGCACCAGGCCCGAGGCGTCGCCCGAGTGCACGCCCTCGGTCAGCACCTCGACCTTGAGCACGCCGCTGGCCATGCCGCGCAGGCTGGTCGTGAGCCAGAGCTGGTCGTAGTTGCCGGCGCCCGAGTCCAGGCAGACCACGAGGGCCACGTCGCCCAGGCGCGGGCGCAGCGCGTCCACATAGGGCAGCAGGTCGTGCGAGCCGCTTTCCTCGCAGGTCTCGATGAGGCCCACGATGCGCGGGTGCGGCGCGTTCTGCGCCTTGAGGGCCTGCACGGCCGCGATGCTGGCGTAGACCGCGTAGCCGTCGTCGGCGCCGCCGCGGCCGTAGAGCTTGCCGTCCTCGTACTTGGGCGTCCAGGGGCCCAGGTCGCGGCGCCAGCCGTTGAACTCGGGCTGCTTGTCCAGGTGGCCGTACATGAGCACGGTCTGCGTGGCCTGCGTGCCGCTGGCCGCCACCTCGAAGAACAGCACGGGCGTGCGGCCTTCCAGGCGCACGATCTCGAGCTTGAGGCCCGGCACCTTCTGGGCTAGGGCCCAGGCCGCGGCATTGCGCAGCACGGTGTCCAGGTAGCCGTGCTGGGCCCAGTCGGGGTCGAAGGACGGCGACTTGGCGGGGATGGCGATGTAGTCGGTCAGCTGGCGGACGATGTCCTCGTCCCAGGCGCGCGTGGCATGGGTCAGCGCGGCGGCGGCATCGAGCACGTTGGCGGGAACACGGGCGTTCATGGCGGGGACCTCCAGGGCGCACAACGCGCCAAAGAGCGCAATTGCACCACAAGGCCACCGCAGTGTCAGGCGGGCCGCCTCACGTCCGCACCAGCCACGCGGCGATGGCCTGTGCGCTGCGGAACTCGTCGGCCGCGCGCGCGGGCACGGCCGGGTGGCGCGCGTTCCACAGGCGTGCCAGCGCCTGGCCCGCGCCGATCTCCAGCACGCGGTCCACGCCGCGCGCGTGCAGGTTGTCCATGCACTCGTCCCAGCGCACGGTGGTCGCGATCTGCGTGGCCAGCGCCGCGCGGGCCTGGTCGGCATCGGCGACGCGGTCGGCCGCGTTGCTGAACAGCGGCGTGTGCGGGCGCGCGAGCGGCAGGCCGGCCAGCCGCGCGGCGAAGGCCTGGGCCGCGGGCTGCATGGCCGGCGTGTGCGAGGCCACGGCCACGCGCAGCAAGGTGGCGTGGGCGCCCGCGGCCTGGGCCATGGCCTCGGCGCGCGCAAGCGCGGCGGGCGGGCCGCCCAGCACCACGCTGTCGAGCCCGTTGCGGATCGCGATGGCCAGGCTGGCGTCGGCCAGCAGCTGCGCCAACAGGGCGGGCGCGCACTGGCTCACACCCAGCAGGCCGCCGGGTGCCTGGGCCGCGCAGCGGTCCATGGCTTCGGCCCGCGCCTGGGCCAGGTCCAGCGCCGTGGCCGCGTCGAACACGCCGGCCGCGCTGAAGGCCGCCAGCTCGCCCACGCTGTAGCCCGCGATGGCCGCGGGCGGCGGCACCAGCGGCGCGAGCTGCGCCCAGGCCGCCAGCGGCAGGCCGGTCAGCAGGCATTGGGCGTGGGCGTTGCTCGCGGCCCAGCCGGCATCCAGCAGCGCGGCGCGCCAGTCGGCCACGCCCAGCCGCGCGGCGACGCTGCGCGTGCGCGCGTCCTCGGCCAGCCAGGGCAGCATGCCCGGGTGCTGGCCGCCCTGGCCCGAGAACACGAGGGCCCAGGCCATTCAGAGGGCGGCCAGGCGCTGCAGCCAGCAGGCCGCGGCCAGCGTGTCGGCCGCGCCGCCCGGCGAGAGCCGGCGCGCCACGAAGCCGCGGCCGATGGCGGCGGCCGCCTCCAGCGCAGCGGGCTGGGCGGCGCCGCCCGCGGCCAGGAAGCCGCGCGCGGCCTGCTGCGCATGGCGCAGGCCGTCCAGGCCGCCGCGCAGCGCGAGGTTGCTGTCGTCGAGCACGGCGATCACA
>DATKFT010000808.1:0-6490 GCA_035544335.1 Pseudorhodoferax sp. | reverse complement strand
CCAGCGGACGCTGCAGCCAGCGCGGCACGGCATGGGCGCGGTAGTCCACCTTGGACAGCTCATACAGGCGCTGGGCGTGGACCGACTGCCATTCGAAGCCGAAGCCGAGGAACACCTGGCCCAGGTCGTGGGTCAGGCGGGCCAGCGCCTGCGGGCCGATGACCTGGATGCGGCGGCCGGTCAGGGCGCCGCGCAGGCGCAGGATGCGCACCGCCTGGACGGTCCTGCGCGTGGCCATCGCCAGGCAGACGCCGGCCAGCGGCCAGGCCACAGCGGCGGGCAGGGCCTGCAGCACCGCCGTGGCCGCGAAGTAGATGCCGGACAGCAGCCAGGCGAGGCCGGCATGCGCCTCGTAGGCGGCGCGCCAGGGCATCTCGTAGCGGCGCGTCAGCATGGCGCAGGGGCTGGACAGAGGAGGCCGTCGATGTGCACCGCTGCAATGACCACGCCGGGCACGGGCGCGCCCTGCAGCGTGCGCGTGGTTTGCGGCGTGCCGTCCGGGCCGGTGCCGACAAGCATCCGCGCATCGTGCAGGGCGCGCAGCGCGGTGGCGGGCTGGACCCCCAGGCGCTGGAACTCGGCCAGTGCGACGAACAAGCCGTCCGGCACTGGGCAAGCGGATGCCGTTCCCGCGTTGTCCTGCAACGCCTGCAAGGTCTGCGTCAATGCGGCGCGCACCGACGGGTCCAGACGCAGGGGGGCCTTCAGGCGTGCGGGTGGAGTGTCCTGAACCAAGGATGGAGGCAGCGATGCGGCTTCAGGCGCGTCGTCCGCGAGGCCGTCCAGCAGCGAGCGTTGCGGATCGGCTGGCGGTGCTGCTGGTGGCGGTGCTGCGGGTGGCGCAGGTCGACGGGACCATGCCTCCTGCGTTTGAGGCGTTGATGGGGCCGGCGGACTGGTGACGGGAGCGGTCGGGGCGGGGGCACTGGCCGCAGCCGGTGGTCGTGCGACCCGCAGCGCCGCTGGCAACGGCGAGACCTCGCCCTCCCAGCTGGGCAGCAGCAGCGCCGGCGATACCAACTTGAGTGCGTCGACCGCTGTCTTGGCGCCGGGTGGCTGGATCGAGCACAGCGTGTCGCCATCCACCTGCGCGACGCAGGCGCCGGCGGCGACCAGGCTGTCGCGCAGCACCTCGGTGTCGCGCGGAATGCCCGCGAGTTGCTCGCCTTCCAGCAGGTCGAGCAAGTCCTCGCCGGCCGCCGGCCACACCAGGAACAGGCCGTCCGGCCCGTACCAGACCCGGCTCTTGTCGCGGTTCGGCCGCCAGGCGGCATGGCCCACGGCCAGTCGGCGCAGCGCGTGAACGAGCAGACGCTGCAGGTGAATGCCATGGGCCGGCGCACCGCGCTGCCCGGCACGCGCTAGCAGATCCCGGTCCACCACCAGCGCCAGGGCGCGGCGCACCAGATCGTCGAGCACATTGCGCTCGTGCACCGGCGCCACGCCGCCGACGCTGGCCAGCAGGTGCGGTACGACCTGCGCGTTGCCCTGGCCCAGGTCGTGCAGCAACTCGCCGGGCACGATGTGGGGCAGGGCGAACAGCCCCAGGCCTCGCGCTTCGCGGGCGTCGCTGCGCCAGCGCACGCCGTAGTGCGACGCCTGCTCCCGCGCCAGCCAGACGGCCAGCGGGCCGACGCTGGCGGGCCAGGGTGTGCCCTCGGGTGTCGTGACGGTGACCAGATGCAGCGCCCGGTGCAGCTCGCTGCACAGGCCGGCGATGAAGGTGGCCTTGCGCCAGCGCGGTTCCAGTTCGACACGTTCGGTGATGCTGGCGCCGCCGGAGAAGATGTGCGCATCCGTTCCCTGCAGCGCGAAGAAGGCCGTCTCCAGCCCCAGCCGCAGCAGGCCGCCCGGCTCGGCGAAGTGCTGGTCGGCCGTGGCCGGCAGCAGGTGCACGTAGCCGGCATAGGCGCGCACCAGCGGCAGCAGTTCTCGCTCGAAGCCTGCGCGGTCGGCGCCGAAGCACAGCTTCAGCCGGGCCAGCAGCGCGCCGTGCCCGGCCAGCAGCGTCTCGAACGGCACCGCTGTGAAATCCCAACCCGCTGGCCTCGGCCGGGCTGCTGCAAGACCCATCGACAGGCGTGGCGCCATGGTGTCGGCTCCGCGCCCCCCGGGGCGCCATGGCCGCCCATTCTTCGCCGGTCCTCAACCGTCCGCCCCTGGAAATCCGTGCGCATTCAGGGGGGTATCGCCATCGGCACCGAGATCGGCCGCCGCCCCGGGCTGCCCCGCCGGCACCACCGCCCAGCGCAGCCAGTCCGGTGCGTGTTCCATGGGCAAGGTCGCCGCGCGGAACGAGGCCGTCAGCCGAGGATCGCGCCGGTGCCGCTCGATCATGCGGCAGAAGGGGCAGGCGCCGTCGTGGCCCTGGTGGACGCCCACGGCGTCGAGGTAGTCGCTGGCGCAGTGGGCGCAGGCCCGCAGATCGAAGCTGGGCACGCTGGTGATCCACAGCCCCGCGGTGTGCGCCACCAGGTCGAAGGCGCGGTCGAAGCTGATGCGGCCGGCGTCGCCATACAGCGTCTGGTAGTGGCGGTAGGCCGTGACCAGGGCCTGCTCCGGCGCGAAGTCAAGACTGCGCAGCCGCACGAAGGTGGACACCACGACCGAGGCCTGCATGCGCTGCAACAGGTTGGCGCTGTGGTACCACTCGCGCGTGTCGGGCGCGCGGCCGCGCGGTGGGTGCTGCTGCGCGTTGAACAGCAGGTAGCGCAGTTCACGTGGGTGCAGCCCGGTGAGGTGTTGGAGGGTGCGCACGCGCGCACCGAGGGCCGCGCAGTCGCGCGCCAGCGACAGGGCCCGCATGCGCAGGTCCACCCGCGAATTGGCCGGCATCGCGGCCGCCTACGCCGTGGGCTCGTCGGGCAGGGCGGGGGTGCGCGCCGCCGCCAGTGTGCCCACCAGCTCGGCAGGCTCCTCCAGCAGATCGAGGAGGTCGTTGCGCGCGAAGAACAGGGAGGTGTGGCCGACAGCCTGCACGCGGGTCCACAGTTCCTCCGGCCCGATGGCCCGCAATCGGGCGGCCTGGCGGGCATGCAGCCGGTACTTGAGGCAGGTGTCGACCGGGTCGTGTTCCAGGCCGACGCGGATCGCGTACAGCAACTGGAGGTTGGTGGCTTGCACGTTGGAGAGTGGGCACATGGTCGGGTCCTCGCACAGGTGGCCTGGATCAGGCCGAGGGGTGGATCAAGGTTTGGGCATGGTCGTGGCGGGTTGTTCTGGGAAGCCGATCGGACAGCATATGTTGCGCTGCGCAAACCGCCAGACAGAACCCGTTGCCCGCACCGGCAGGCCGCACATGCCACACGAAAGGGACCGTGCCCGCCGCCGAAAGCACGGCGCCTGACATCTGGTAACGAAAGTCACGGTAGAACAGCGTTTTAGGGTGCCGCCATGGGCCACAAGCGCAACATGAACCGACAGACCGCCAACACAACGTCCGCCAGCACCTTGCAGCTGGTACCCGATGTGCGCGACCGCCTGCAGGCGCGCCTGGTGGCGATGGACATTGCCGCCGACCAGCGGGTTTCGCACGTGGCCATGCTGACGCAGCGCAGCGTTCAGAGCGTGCGCCGCTGGTTCGACACGCGACAGCCGGGCCTGCCCGACCTGGAGTCCTTTGCCCGCCTGTGCGCCGGCCTGGGGTGCAGTGCCGATGCATTGCTGGGGGGCACGCAAGGCCAGCCCACCCAGGTGGTTGCCGTGGCCGAGGCCATCCACACCATGGCCGACACGCTGCGCGAGCGGGGTGCCGTCGGCCAGGCGCTGCGGGTGCCTGGCGACGAGATGGCGCCGCAGCTCTGCGCGGGCGACCTGGTGTTCATCGACGCGCAGGCCGAGGGGCCGCTGGCCGGCGGCGCCAATGGCGTCTACGCGCTGATGCACGGCGCACGGCTGCTGATCCGGCGCATCGAGCACCGCCCCGGCGACCGACTGCTGCTGACCTGCGACAACCGCCACTACCGCGACTGGGAACTGCCGCGTGCGGCGGCGGCCGAGGAGGGCTTGTGCATCCTCGGCCGCGTGCAGGCCGCCATCGGCCTGCGCACTTTCTGAACGCAGGCCGTGGCGGGCCGTGGGTGCGGCCAGCGCTTGCCCCCTGGCCGGCACCCGGCGCCCTGGATCAGGCGGCCTCGGCAAGTGCCCTCCATTCCGGCGCGGCCAGCTCGATCAGCTTGCCGCCCAGGGCCTCGAACTCGGTGGCACGGTCGTAGTCGTCCACCTCCTGGCTGAAGTGCGTGACAGCGTTGACCAGGCCGTAGCCGGACAGGTCGCCACCGGCCACCAGATGCCGCAGCACGCCTGCGCGTTCGCCGTCGTTCAGCGTGTAGCGCTGCGCCAGCACCTGCACGGTCTGCACCGGGTCGCCGCTCAGCCGGATGCCCAGCGTGCGCTGCATCTTCTGCGCGGCCTGTAGGAAGCTGACGTCGGATACGGCCGCCTGCACCACGTCACGCACCTTCAGGAAGAAGGCCTTGTCGTCGGCCTGCAGCGTGTCGTCCTGGTAGACCGTCACGCCCTCGTCGTCATGCGCCAGCGCGCGGCCCACATGCGTCTTGCGCAGGCCCCGGTCGGCCACGATCAGCCCGTTGCGGCAGACCAGCCGGAACAGCAGCGGCTGCACCGACAGCGTGCCCTGGCCGACCTCGGAGTTGGTGATCACCACGCCGGCCTGCACCAGGTCGCCCGGCTGCATCTCGAATGTGAGACGCGGTGTCAGGCACTTGAGGTACATGCGCGTCTCGGTCAGCTCGACCGATTCGAACACCACCTCGGGCAGGCCGCGCAGCATCGGCAGCACGTGCACCGCCAGGTCGTAGTTGTCCAGCCGACGGTAGCGGTCGGACAGCACGGCGCGCACCCGGCCGTCCAGCGTGCGCAGCAAGCGGCGCTCGCTCTCGCCGCCCAGCCAGGTGTTGACGTTGCGGTCCAGCAGCGCGGGCTGGTCGGTGCGCATACGCTCGAAGTAGGCATGCGGAATGCCCAGCTTGTCGGCGAGCTGGCGCCTCGCCAGCGGCGTGACGCCGTAGGCCGCAGGGCCGCTGCCTTCCTCGACCACCAGGCGCGTCTCGCCGGCTTCGTCGGTCTGGTGCCGCACGCAGGCCGAGGGAACGACCAGATCCTTCTTGGTGTCCAGCTGGCGTTGCAGTTCCTCTGCCAGGCTCAGCAATGTTCTTCCTGTCTTCATGACCATCTCCTTGGAACGGGTGGAGCGGGGACGGACGGCCCCGGTCGGGGCGCGTGCCCCGCGGGGTGACAACAGCACCGCGTGGGCGGTGCGACGATGGCGCGAGGGGTATCGCGCAGATGGTGGGGCTGCCTTTGCCGCACGGGGCGGCCTGGTCTGGCAGCGACCAGGGGGAGAACCTTGTCGGCGCAGGCGCGTGCTGGCCGCACCTGCGCTGAGAAGGCGGGAGCGGCACCAAGCCGCTCCCCAAAAAAAGCGCGTGGAACGCTCATGCCACGCGCCTCAGGCCCGACTGCTGGCGTTGGCGCCAGACGTCGGCCCAGTCGCTGCCGGCCGCCTTGGGCAGAAACACGTCGACCTGCCGTGGTCCATCGGTCAGCGGCTCGCGCCGCAGCCTGCGCGCCAGCGCGTAGGCGCTGGCCTGGCCGGTGAAGTCGGACTGGGCGTCGTTGTCCGCGTAGATGCAGACGCGGCGCACGGTGGCCGGCACCTCGACCTTCTCCAGATTGCCGGCGCCCAAGGCACACCACACTGGCTTGCCGGTCGCGAGCAGCACCGCCAGGCCGGTCTCCAGGCCCTCGCACAGCGCCAGCTCTTCCGTCGCCTCGGCCAGTGGCACGACAGCGCCGGCACAGCCACCGCTCAGCAGCTTCCTGGCGTCCTGCGCGTCCAGCTTGTGGCCATCGGGCAGGTAGGTGCGGTGCAGCGTCACGCGGCCCTGCGGGCTCTGTACGCTGGCCAGCATGGCCGGGTAGTCGGCCAGCTTGCGGGCGCGGGCCGCACCGTCCTTGCGGTAGTAGCCGAGCGCGGGGTGGCAGCGCAGCGACGGCGGATAGCTCGGTAGCCCCAGGTGGCGGCTGTGCAGGTAGCGGTCCACCGCGTCGCCCGCGCAGACCGGCTGGGCTTCGTCCCAGATGCGTTGCACCAGCTTGCGCATGCGCTCGGGTGAAGCAGTGGCCGTGGCCTGCAGGCCGGCGGATGGCAGGCCACCCACGACGCGCTCCACGGCCACCAGTGCCGCCATGAAGTCCAGGCCCTTGCAGGCCTGCAGCAGCTTGAAGCCGCCGCCCGGACCGCACTTGCGGCAGTGGTAGTTCCCTTCGCCGAACTTGTCGGTGTACTGGAAGCGGTCCACGCCGTCCTTGCAGACAGGGCAGGGCATCGGCTTGCGCCGCAGCAGCCGTTCCTCCAGGCCCATGGCACCGAGGATTTCGGTCCAGCGGCCGTGAGCGCGCTGCTTGACCGCGTCCACCCGGGCGGCGTACTCAGCGTTCTGCATGGCTGCCTCCGGCGGTCACCTGG
>DATKFT010000807.1:0-3302 GCA_035544335.1 Pseudorhodoferax sp. | reverse complement strand
CCGCGGTAGTCCGGATGCAGGCCGAGTTCCTGCACCCTGAGCCTGAAACCAGCGTGCCATTGCAGCGCGCAATCCAGGCTCCGGGCCTGTTCTTCCACCGCGCTGCCACGGAAGCTCGGATCGAGGACCAAGGCCTCGACGTCGAACGCCAGCCGCACGGGGCCATGCACATGCGCCTCGATGGCATCGTCCAGCGGATCGCGTGCATCCGCCTTGGCCAGGTCGACGAGGGACATGCTGGCGGCCGTGCCGAAATCCCGCGGCTCGTACACGCTGTCTGGATAACAGAATGTTGTGCGATGGAGGACCGCCGGGCGCAGCCGGAAATACGAGGAGCCAAATCGCGGAGCGCCACCGACCGGCCGTCGGCGGTAGTTCAATGCCCCGTACTTGGGGCGCTCTTCGGGTGCGGCCAGGTCGTAGGCCCCACCAAAGATCCGGCTCTCCCATCGCCAGCGGTCGCCACCTGCCTGCGCGGTCAGACCGCCGTTGCTGGTTCCCGTTTCGAACTGGGAGCGGTAGACGCCCTCCCTGGCCAGCACGCGAAGAAGAGCTTCGCCCTTGTGGAGGCGGTCCGGATGAAACTGGAGCGTGATCTCCAGCGATGGGTCAAGACCATCGCCCGCGCTGGTGCGCGCCACGTGGGCCAGCGCGATTGCTGCGGCCGAGCCAGGGGTGGGTGTCCAGATCGTGCGAGAAGACGTGCCAGAAGACATGGCGCGATGGTAGGGAACGATCGCGCCAAGGTCCACGGATGGTGGCAGCGCGGCCGTGCGACGGCATCAGCCCATGCCCGCAAGACTGGCACCCCTACACGAGGCTGGCGAGGAACAGCCGGCCCATCTTCGGGCCTCGGCGAGCTCGTGGCCCGGACCCTCGCCCATCCCGTGGAGGTCGACCGCGCGCTGGGCCTGCAGTGGGGGCTGGGCTGGGGCATCGAGCGCGCCCAGGGCGGACCCTACCTCTGGCAATGGGGCAACAATCCCGGCTTCCGCGCGTTTGCGATGGCCTCGACCAGCTCGGGCGAGGGCTTCGTCGTGTTCACGAACAGCCAGCGCGGCGTGCCGATCGCGGCGTCGATCGCGCAGCGCGTGCTGCCTGCGGAGCACAACGCGTTCCGGTTCTCCTGGGTGGCGTAGCTGGCGCGGGCCGGGGCGGCGCCTGGACCGCTGCATGACGACGGAGTCGCAGTACCGCCAGTGCATCTTGCACAATCTCTGCCGAGGCGCTCGCCAGTAGACCCTTGCGTTCGTAGCGCACGCAACCGTTCGGCCATGAGATGGCCGTCACGGGTTTTCTGGTGCAGCAGATTCGCTTTCTTTCTTGAAAGGAGGCCACCAGTGCAGAGGCTGCCGATGCCTTCAAGGCCGGTTCTGGTCTTGGCGGTCTGGTTGGCGCACCCCGTCCCGGCGCTCGCGCATGGGCCTGCCTGGGCCTACTACGTTGTCTCGCTGGTGCTTGCCCTGGGGCTGGCGCTGCTCATCGGCGTCTTCTATGGTCTGGCCAGATGCCTGCATCGGCGCCCCAGGAAGCGCAAGGGTTGAGCGCCGGTTTCTTTGGCGGCAGCGGGCGGCGAGGTGAGCGGGAGCGACCTGGCGGCATTGCCGCTGTTCCTGCGGCTGCGGCACCTGTGGAACCTGGGCGAAGCAGCCGGCCGGCTGCACCATTGGGGGGACGAATGCCGTGCCTTTGGATTGGCTGGAAAAGCAGCTGCAGGTTTTGGCGGCATGGAAGGGGCTGGACCTGCGCGCCTGACGCCCAGCCCTCGGCGAGGCACTACACAGCACGGGCCGACGGTTCGCGTGCTCGGTCCCCGGGTTGGGGTCTGCTGTGGGTCCAGGCCGCCCCGTGTGGCAGCATGTACGGCCAAGACCGGCCAAGGTCGGCCATAGGAGGATTCACCATGCCGCCAAAGACACTGCTGCTGTCGGCTTTGCTGCTCGCGGCCTGCGGGAGCACAGCGGACACGCTGCACGTGCAGATCCTGCCCTCTGGGTACAGCGTGGGAGCGGTCCGATCGACCCTGGCCACGCCGGTCGTGGACGAGGTCGTCCGTCTCCAGCCGAAGAAGGTCCATGTCTCCATGTGCCGTTCGACGCCCACCGCAAAGCTCCTCCAGTTCAACACGGAGCTTCAAGCCCGGAGCAGGGCACAGCTCACGTCTGGCTTCTACGAGAACTGTCCGGAAAGCTGAGGCCCGGTCGCCGTCGACAGGACACGCGATCGGGTGCAGCAGCCCCATGTCCAGCGGCGCCGGCGCTCTGCACCAGGCGAGCCAGGAGCAGCCCGCCCCAGCACCAGTGACGCGCTTGTGCGCTGCACGCACAAGCATGCGCGAAAAACTTCGTAGCGCAGCCGGCGGGCCGGGACTAACTTTGCGCGTTTGACCGTACGCGGACATGCGGACATGAGCAGCACGCACAAGCAACTGCACCTGGGCGCCTTCATGCGCCCCGTGAGCATCCACACGGGTGCCTGGCGCTACCCCGGCGCCTGGCGCGACGCCAACTTCAACTTCGAGCGACTCAAGACGCTGGCGCAGGCGCTGGAGCGTGCCTGCTTCGACGCCTTCTTCATGGCCGACCACCTGGCCGTGCTGAACATGCCCGTCGAGGCGCTGCAGCGCAGCCACACGGTCAGCTCGTTCGAGCCGTTCACGCTGCTGTCGGCGCTGGCCCAGCACACCCGGCACCTGGGCCTGGTGGCCACGGCCTCGACCACCTTCGACGAGCCCTTCCACATCGCGCGGCGCTTCGCCTCGCTGGACCACCTGAGCGGCGGGCGCGCAGGCTGGAACGTGGTGACCACCTCCAACCCCGACGCGGCGCTGAACTTCGGCCGCAGCGCGCCCATGGAACACGACGAGCGCTATGCACGCGCCCGCGAGTTCCACGACGTGGTGACGGGACTGTGGGACAGCTGGGCCGACGACGCCTTCGTGCGCGACGCCGACAGCGGCCGCTTCTTCGACCCTGCGCGCCTGCATGTGCTGAACCACCAGGGCCGCTACCTGAACGTGCGCGGCCCGCTGCACATCGCGCGGCCCGTGCAGGGCTGGCCCGTGATCGTGCAGGCCGGCGCCTCCGAGCCGGGCCGCCAGCTCGCGGCCGAGACGGCCGAGGTGGTCTTCGCCGCGCCCGGCACGCTGGAGAACGCACAGCGCTTCTACGCCGATCTGAAGGGCCGCATGCCCGCCGTGGGCCGCGACCCGGACCACCTCAAGATCCTGCCCGGTGCCTTCGTGGTCGTGGGCGACACGCTGGAGGAGGCGCGCGCGATCCGTGCGCGGCTCGACAGCCTCG
>DATKFT010000806.1:0-3098 GCA_035544335.1 Pseudorhodoferax sp. | reverse complement strand
GTGCTGAGCGCCGCCCGCATCGAGAACCGGGTCTTCGTCGCCATCGTGGTGGTGATGTTCGCCGGCATTCCGTTCATCGACGTGGACCTGAACACCATCCAGTACGACAGCTCGCGCTCGGCCCAGTGCCAGGTCAGCGTGCCGCAGCCCACGGATACCGGCTGGTCGCAGTCCTTCAGCACCATCAACAACCAGTCGGCGAAGGTGCCGGTCTGGTGGGCTTTCATGCACGCGCTCTCGCGCGCCGTCACGAGCGCCTCGGTGGCGGCGATCCCATGCGGCACGGACCTGCGGCAGATGCGCATGGAGATCGACGCGACCCGCATTGACGACCCGGTACTGGCTCAGGAAGTAGCGGATTTCTCGCGGGATTGCTATGGGCCTGCGCGGGCCAAATTGTTCATGCAGCGCCCTCAGCTTGATGAGCAGCAGATGCACGACGTGACCTGGATAGGGTCGAGGTTTTTCACGGACACGGGCGGCTACTACGACACCTACCGCTCAAGCACGCCGCGCGACGACTGGCCCTACGACAGCACCCGCGATGCGGGGCTTGCACAGGTGGGCAGCGGTGGCGGCTACCCGACCTGCAGGCAGTGGTGGGCCGATGGCGGCAATGGCCTGCGGGCACGCCTGCTGGGACAGGTGGACCCGAACCTGTTGAATCGCCTGGCAGGCTGGGCCGGGTTCCTGAGCAGGGCCGAGGTGGACGACTCGGTGATCCGCGCCATCGCGTCACCGCGGCAACAGAAATTGAACCAGGGTAGCGTCTATACGGACTATGGCGGCCAGATCGACAAGACCTTGCCGAACATCGTGACGCGGGCCACGGGAGACGTTGGGATGGCCGTCGGCGCGATTGCCGCGTTTCCCGCCATGGACGTCGTGAGACAGTCTCTGCCCATGGTCCTCGCCTTGCTCAAGATGGCGCTGGTCATCTGCATCCCGCTTGTGCTGGTCGTAGGCACCTACGATCTGAAGACGGTCGTTACCGTCAGCGTCGTGCAGTTCGCGCTCTTCTTCACGGACTTCTGGTTTCAGCTTGCGCGCTGGATCGATTCGACGATCCTGGATGCGCTCTATGGCTGGGGGTTCGGCTGGAATCGGCCGCACACCAACTTCGACCCGCTGGTGGGGCTGAACAACGCCTTCGGAGACATGCTCCTGATGTTTGTCACGGGCACGATGTTCATCGTACTGCCTACGTTCTGGATCATGGCCTTGGCTTGGGCGGGCGTTCGTGCCGGCAACGTGTTGCAAGGCCTCGCAGGAGCCACCGGAGATGCCAAGGCTGCTGGCGGAAGGGGAGGAAGCATTGCGATCAATGCAGTGTCGAAGAAGTGATCGCTGCTAGTCGTCCTCGACATGAGGATCAATGCGGAAACCGTCGTAGGTGTATAGGCCGAATCCTGCTGGTCCGTTTCGCCACTCTGGCTCGGGCAACTCCTCGCCCAAGTCGGTGTTGCGGGCCATCCAGGCAACCACCATGACGCACACCATCACCAGGGCCAGCCAGAAGGTGGTGTACAGCAGCACCCCGAGCGCAGCCAGCTTAACCATCCACACGAGCGCGGTGGCTCCAGCCGTCGGCATGCCCTTGGAAACCAACCAGTTCGACGCCCGCCGTTCACAGCGCGCGTAGGCACGCCATCCGCGGCCAAAGGCGCGGCCGAGGCGTTCTGCGGTGCTGGTGCGAGTCGTGGTGTTCATGGTCGTCTCCTACTGCTGAGGGATGCCTATTTCAGTTTGGTCCATTTCATTCTGTTTAGGGCTTCAATGTGTTCTCTTGCTGCTTCAGGACGCTTCGTCATCCGGTTCCAACGGGCCAGGGTCGGGCTCCACGCCGATGCGGTATGTAGCAACGAAACGCGGCCAGTCCACATGGTCAACGAGATCGATGTCCTCGATGACACTGACCTTCGCGCTGGCACGCTCGAACAGCGCGATGCTCTTGGCGGGATAGTTGTTGCGCGACGGATAGAGCACCCCGTCGAACAGCACCTGGCCGTCATCTCCAAGCATCGCATGCACCTGGGCCGACACCTGCTGCGTGTGCGTGTAGTCGCGGCTGGCCAACTGCTCCAGGTTCAGGCCGAAGTAGCCCGCCATGACGCCCGGCGCCGTGAGGTCGGCCAGAAGCACGTCGTCCATCACGCCCACTGCGCGCACCATCCGGCTCTGGACTTCTTTCAGCGCGATCGAGCGCTTCGTGTCCGCAAGCCACTGGTGCTTATGAAACACCGACTCCATCAGCGCCGTGGGCAGGTCGCGCCCCAGGTAGAGCACCCCGTAGGCCTGGGCCGGGTCATCGTAGCGATTGGTGCTGCTGCGGCCATAGTACAGCGGGCTGCCCCGATAGACGACGCGGCTCACATGCTGGAGCAGCTCACCGGCATCGATCAGGAACGAAGGCAGCTCGTGGCTCATGGCGATCTCGCTTCAATGCACCTGAACGCCCAGCACGTTGAACACGGCCTCGGCCACGTCGTCGATCGTGCCATGCGTCACCGCATCCACTGGCGAGCGGCCGCCCAAGCCTTCGAGCGGTTCGGACAGTGCGCGGTAGATCGTCCAAGGGTCGATGCCCTCGACCTCCTGAAGCACGGTTTGGGTCAACTGCTGCTTTACCGGGTCGAGCTGCCAGTCGGGCAGCTTCTGACCGCGCGGCCCCACGTTCAGCGCCAACAGCCGACGGGCGAGGATGTCCTTGTAGATCTGCTGGCGCGACTTGTCCGCCAGCTTGGCGTACTCGGGGATCGGCAGGTTATGCGGCTGGTTGAAGGCTTCCAGCAACACGGCGCGGCCTCGCTGGACGTCGGTTTCAGTCGGTGCCCAGCGCGTTTCGGTGCGCAGCGCGGCCGCCTTGCGTGCCAGGGCCTGCCCCACCGTCTCTCCGTCCAAGTTGGCGGGCAGCTTCACCGCCTCCACGCGCTCGTGAATGAAAGCCTGCAACTCGGCCGCGAAAGCCGGCGCATCCCGGATTTCGACGGTATCCGCGAAGCGGCGCACATCCTCCACCGTGACGCGCGGCAGGCGATCGGCAATGAATTCAATGGCATTGGGCATGGTGATCTCCCAGGCAGGTTTGAGACAGGATT
>DATKFT010000805.1:0-6401 GCA_035544335.1 Pseudorhodoferax sp. | reverse complement strand
GCTTGCAGATCGCGAACGCGGCCTGCATCTCCTCTTCGAGGAAGAACGCATGGCGGTGCAGGTCCCAGGCCGGGCCCATGATGCCGCCCGACAGGTTGAGCTTGATGTGGTCCACGCCGTTCTTGATCTGCTCGCGGATCGCCTGCACGAAGCCATAGGGCCCGTCGCACTCCAGCGCGTGGCCCGAGGTCAGGAAGTGCCCGCCCGTGGTCGTGAGGAAGTGGCCGGCCGCGAACAGCCGCGGCCCCAGGTGCTGGCCCGAATCGAACGCGCGCTTCCAGGCCACGTCCATGTAGTGGTGCGCGCCCGCGCAGCGCAGGCCCACGATGCCCGACTCCAGCAGCGCCTGCTGCAGCCGGTGGCCGAACAGCGTGACCTGCTCGGGCAGCGGCATGTCGGCCAGCGAGGCGAAGTA
This sequence comes from Pseudorhodoferax sp., assembly GCA_035544335.1. Lineage (GTDB taxonomy): Bacteria > Pseudomonadota > Gammaproteobacteria > Burkholderiales > Burkholderiaceae_C > Pseudorhodoferax. The sequence continues at coordinate 5,986 of DATKFT010000805.1, read as the reverse complement.
GTCCGGGTGGATGTGCACGTCCCACAGCCCGGGCATCAGGTAGGCGCCGCGCAGGTCCACGGTCTCGGCGTCGCCGACCGCGGGCACGGCGCCGGGCTCGAAGACCGCGGCGATGCGGCCGTCCTCGATCAGCACCGCCACGTCGGCGCGCGGCACGGGCGCGACGCAGTCGATCAGCGTCGCATGGGTCAGCAAGGTCCTCATGGGTTCTCCTATTCGGCCACGATGCCGACCTGCGCGGCCAGCCGTTTCCATTTGTCGACCTCCGACCGGATGAAGCGGCCGAAGCTGTCTGCGCTGTTGCCCGAGGGCAGGATGCTGCGGTCGCCGAAGGCCTTGGCCAGGTCGGGCGAGGCCAGCACCGCCACGGTCTCGCGGTTCAGCCGCTCGACCACGGCCTGCGGCGTCCTGGCCGGCGCCAGCAGGCCGAACCAGGTGCCGCCCTGGAAGTCCAGCCCGGCCTCGGCGAAGGTGGGCACCTCGGGCGCGCTCGCGATGCGCTGCGCCGCGGCCACGGCCAGCGCGCGCAGCCGGCCGGCGCGCACATGCTCGAGCACGGCCGGCGGCGCGTCCAGCGTGTACTGCACCTGCCCGCCGATGAGGTCGGTGACGGCCGGGCCGCTGCCCTTGTAGGGCACGTGCACCGCATCGAAGCGGCCCAGCGACTTGAACAGCTCGCCGTTCAGGTGGTTGGAGGTGTTGTTGCCGAACGAGGCGTAGTTGAGCCGGCCCGGGTGCGCGCGCGCATAGGCGATGAACTCCTGCAGCGTCTGCACGGGCAGCTGGGGATGGACCACGAGCATGAACGGCACCTGGCCGACCAGCGAGACCGGCGCGAGGTCGGCCACCGGGTCGTAGGCCAGGGCCTTCATGGTGGTGGGCGCGATCGAGACCTCGGGCGAGGCCGCCAGCAGCAGCGTGTAGCCGTCGGGCTCGGCGCGCACCACGGACGCCGCGCCCACCGTGCCGCCCGCGCCGGCGCGGTTGTCGACGATGAGCTGCTGGCCCAGGGCCTTGCCCAGCCGCTCGGCCAGCAGCCGGCCCGCGATGTCGGTGGTGCCGCCGGGCGGGTAGGCGATCACCATGCGCAAGGGGCGCGCGGGCCAGGCTGCGCCCTGGGCCAGGGCCATGCCCGGAAAGGCCGCGACGGCGGCGGCCGAAGCGGCGGAGGCGAGAAAGCGGCGACGCTGCATGCGGGGGCTCCGGTAAGGGACAGGGGCTCCGGCCCGGACGCCGGGCAGGCCCGCGCAATGTAGCGGCCAATGTATCGATGGACAATAATCACTTATTGCATGGAAATACTTTGGGCAAAAAATGCAAACCCTCCACGTGCGGCACAAGCCATGAGCACCCGCAAGACCGCACCACCCGCGGGGCGCGCGCCCGTGCGCAGCGCGCGGCCGGCCGAGGGCGGCGACAGCCCGCTGTTCGTCGGCTCGATCGCCAAGTGCTTCCAGGTGCTGGAGGCGCTGAACACGGCCGGCCGCGGCGTCGGCCTGACCGAGCTCGCGCAGCTGGCCCGGCTGGACCGCAGCGCCACCCAGCGCATCACGCACACGCTGCGCGTGCTGGGCTACCTGCGGCAGGACCCGGCCACGCGCGCCTTTCTGCTCACGGGCCGCATGCTGGAGTTCGGCCACACGGTGCTGACCACGGACCGGCTGCGCGCCTGCGCCCAGCCGCACCTGGAGGCGCTGAACCGGCGCCTGGGCGAGACCGTGAACCTCACGGAGCTGCAGGACCTGGAGATCGTCTACATGCTGCGCTACCCGAGCCACCACGCCGTCAGCGTGGACCTGCACGTCGGCTCGCGGCTGCCGGCCTACTGCAGCGCGGGTGGCCGCGCCATCCTCGCGGCCATGGACGAGGCGCAGGCGCTCGCGATCCTGAAGGCCTCGCGCCGCACGGCGATGACGCCGCAGACCGTGACCGACCTGCCGGGCCTCCTGGACAAGCTCGAGGACGCGCGCGTGCTGGGCTATGCGCTGAACAACCAGGAATCCTTCGTGGGCGACATCTCGGTCGCCGCGCCGCTGCTCAACCACGAGGGCGCGCCCGTGGGCGCCGTCAACGTCGCCGTGCCCTGGCCGCGCTGGCAGCTCGACGAGGTGCTGGCCCGGCTGGTGCCGCCGCTGCTGCGCACGGCGGCGGCGATCCAGAAGGACATGCGGGCCTTGTGAGGGTGCGGCGCATGCGCCAAGCCCACCAGGCCCGCCAGGCTCGCCACGCACCCAGGCCGACGGCAGGCCCCGCGTGGCCGGGCAGGCGCGCTAGGCCCGGCCCACGCCCGCGAGCGGCAGGCGGCGCCGGGCACGGCCTGCGCAGCCCACGGCCCCCAGCCCTGCCAGCACCAGCAGCACGCTCGCGGGCTCGGGCACGACCGAGGCCGTCGCCGTGAAGGTGATGGGCACCTCGTTGTAGCTGCTCGCCGTCGTGAACACCTCCATGTAGATCGGCGGGCTGAAGAAGTCGGCGTAGAACGGGTTGGAATAGCCGCCCGATGCGGTGGTGAAGCCGAAGCCGTGCACGCTGAGCTGGCCATCGGCGCCGAAGCGGACCAGGTTGTCGAGTGCGAAGGGTTCGTTGCCCGGGATGGCCGAGCCCGTGGGATACAGGCCCGTGATCAGGTCGCCGTTGCGCGTGCCCGTGATGCCCGTGATCAGGTAGAAGCCCTCGACATCGGCCGCATCGGTGGTCGTGAACTGGCCGCCGGCCTGGATGCCGTCGCCCGTGTAGCCCCAGTTCCAGACGATATCGGCCCAGGCCTGCGGTGCGGCGAGTGCGCCCAGCACGGCGATGGTGGCCAGCATGGTCTTGGTTTTCACGCGGTCTCCTCCTGGAAGTTGAGCGCGCCAGGATACATGCCATCGCCCCATTTGGCATCGGCTCGGCATGCGCGTGCGGCATGCCTCGCGCGGTGCCGGCCTGTTCAGCGGCTCAACGGCTCAGGCCCAGGTTCAGCTGGTCCACCACCTCGGCCCAGTCCGCGTCGCGCTGCAGCTGCTCGCGCAGGAACTGGGCCTGGGCCGGCGTCCAGAATGCCGCATCGGGCAGCGCCACGCCGGCCGGCAGCGGACGGTGGCGCGCGATGAACTGCTGCACCGAGGCCTCGTCGCTGGGCAGGCCCAGCTGGGCGAACAGGTCGTGCATGGTGGGGGTGGACAGGTCCATGGGGCGTTCCTCATCGGTCGTGGAAGGCCGCCATGGTCGCTGCGCAGCGGGGCACTGGCTGTAGGCGGACAGAGCAAGCGGGTGCCATTGCTTTGGCCATGGAGGGGCCAAGTATGGAAAGCGGCCGCGCGCCAATCTTGGCCCACTCCGATCGTGCATTCTTGGGTCTGGTGGCCGTGCGGCCGCGTTCCTACAGTCCCTGCATTGGCTCCGTCACCAAGGAACGAACATGGACACCGCCCCAAGCACTCCCCTGCCGCCCGGCACGGCGCTGCGCCACGCCGAGGACGCCGCCGCGCTGCGCGCCTGCTGGCCCGTGGCCCGGCAGCTGCGCCCGCAGCTGGCCGGCATCGACGACTACCTCGCGCGCGTGCAGCGCATGCGCGAGCACAGCTACCGCGTGCTGGCCGCCTGGCACGGCGACCAGGTGCTGGCACTGGCCGGCTACCGGCTGCAGGAGAACCTGGTCTACGGCCGCTTTCTCTATGTCGACGACCTCGTCAGCGACGAAGCCGTGCGCGGCCAGGGCTGGGGCGCAAGGCTGATCGCGGCGACGCGCCAGCTGGCCGCGCAGGCCGGCTGCGCGCGCTTCGTGCTGGACACGGCGCTGGCCAACACCGCCGCGCAGCGCTTCTACGCGGCCCAGGGCCTCGCGAACCAGGCCACGCGCTTCAGCTGCGCCGTGCCCGTGCAGGAGGCCGCATGAAGCTCCTGCACATCCGCTGCAGCCCGCGGGCGCAGGGCGGGTACAGCACGCGGCTGGCGCAGGCCATCGTCGAGCGGCTCTGCACGCTCCATCCCGGCACGCAGGTGCTGCTGCGCGACCTCGCGGCCGAGCCGCTGCCGCATGTGGACGAGGACTACGCGGAACTGCTGGCCGGCAAGGCGCCCGCGGGCACCGCGGACACCATGGACGCACCGACGGGCGCGCAGGCGCGCTCGGATGCGCTGATCGCCGAACTCATGCAGGCCGACGCCATCGTGCTGGGCACGCCCATGCACAACTTCACCGTGCCCTCGGTGCTCAAGGCCTGGATCGACCATGTGCTGCGCATCCACCGCACCTTCGCGCCCACGCCCGAGGGCGGCAAGCGCGGGCTGCTGCGCGACCGGCCCGTCTACATCGCGCTCGCGTCGGGCGGGGCCATGCTGGGCGAGCGCGCGCGCCAGCCCGATTTCCTGACCCCCTACCTGCGCGCCGTGTTCCAGACCATGGGTCTGCACGATGTGCGCTTCGTCGTGCTGCAGGCCACGGTGCGCGGCCCCGACGCCGTGGCCGCGGCCTGGGACGCGGCGCTGCGCGAGGTCGCCCAACTTCCAGCCTTGCCGGCCCTGTCGCGCACGGCGCAGGCGGCCACGCTGGCATCGACCTGAGGCCGCTTCAGGCCGTCGGCGCCGTACGCCCGTAGGCCGGCACGCGCGCCGCGAAGTCCTGCAGCCAGGCCTGCAGCGCCGGGTGGGCCGTGCGCCACGCGCCCGCGAAGCGCAGGTCCAGGTAGCCCAGCGCGCAGGCCTGCGTGATCTCGCCGATGTGCGGCACGCCCGTGCCAGGCGTGGTGTGGTGCGCGGCCAGGTGGGCCAGCGCGCGCTCCATCTTGCCGCGCTGGTGCGCGAGCCATTGCTCGCCGCGCAGCTCGGGCGGACGGTAGCGGCCTTCGTAGACCTGCAGGATGCAGGCGTCGAGCAGGCCGTCGGCCAACGCCTGGTGGCGCAGCACGGCGAGGCGTCCCGGCCCGGGCGGCACCAGCACGGGTGCGGCGGCAAGCTCGTTGAGGTACTCGACGATCACGCGCGAGTCGTACAGGGCTTCGCCGTCGTCCAGCAGCAGCGTGGGGATCTTGCCGAGCGGGTTCTGCTGGCGCAGCGCATCGCCCGCGTCGTTGGTGTCGGCCGCTTCGATGCGGAGATGCTCGGCCAGGCCCGCGACATCGGCGGCGATGCGGACCTTGCGGCCGAAGGGCGAGGCGGGGGAAGTGCGCAGGATGGGCATGGGCCGATGTTAGACGGCCGCCCTCTCCAACCGCACAGACAGGCGCTAGTGCACCACGCCGGCGCCGGCGCAGCGCGCGCGGTACTCGCGCGGCCCCAGGCCGTGCTGCGCGCGGAAGGCCGAGGTGAAGCGGCCATGGCATTCCCAGCCGGTCTCGCCGGCCACGGCCTGGATGCCGAGGCTGGTCTCGCGCAGCAGCCGTGCGGCCAGGGCCAGGCGCTGCGCGACGATCAGGCGGTAGACCGAGTCGCCGGTGGCCTCGCGGACCAGCTGCTGCAGCCGGGCGCTGCTGCAGCCCGTGCGCTGCGCGAGTTCGGCCACGGTCCAGGCGCGCGCCGGCTGCTCGGCCACCAGCGTGCGCAGCTTCTGCGTGGCCTGCGCGGCCACCGCGCCATCGTCCTGCGCGGCCGAGCGCGTGCGCCGCAGCAGCTGCGCGATGTCCAGCAGCACGCAGGTCAGCAGCTCCATCGAGCGCGCATGGAACAGCGGCACGAAGGCCGGCTGGTCGGCCGGCTCGTCGCGGATGCGCGCCAGGCAGCTGCGCACGCGCGGCGTGAGCGCGGCGTTGCACAGCACATGGCCGTCGTCGCGGTCCATGAGCTCGCCGACCTGCCGCGCCGGCAGCCGCACGTCCAGCGACTGCAGCCAGTGCGGCACGCGGTCGCGGCGCAGGCGGAACTGCACGAAGTGGTTGCGGCAGCCGCCGGGGATGTGGATCAGGAAGCCGCCCGCGCGGTTCGGCGTGCGCAGCAGGGCCCGGTCGGCGCGGAAGTCCAGCGGCGCGCCGTGCTCGCTGCCCACCTGGCCGCGCACCTGGCCTTCGAG
>DATKFT010000804.1:0-7001 GCA_035544335.1 Pseudorhodoferax sp. | reverse complement strand
CTGGAGAAGACCGCCATCGGCTTTTACCTGTCCGGCCAACCTGAACCAGGCGCTGATCAAGGACAAGCAGTGCGACAACCTGTTCGTGCTGGCGGCCTCGCAGACGCGCGACAAGGACGCACTCACGCAGGACGGCGTCGAACGCGTGCTCAAGGACCTGGCCGAGATGGGCTTCGAGTACATCGTCTGCGACTCGCCCGCCGGCATCGAGTCGGGCGCGCTGATGGCCATGCACTTCGCCGACTACGCGCTCGTGGTGACCAACCCCGAGGTCTCCTCGGTGCGTGACTCCGACCGCATCCTCGGAATGCTGGGCTCCAAGACCAAACGGGCCGTGGAGGGCGGCGAGCCCATCCAGGAACACCTGCTGATCACGCGCTACAACCCGAACCGCGTGGCCGATGGCCAGATGCTGTCGCTGCAGGACATCCAGGACATCCTGCGCATTCCGCTGATTGGCGTGATTCCCGAGTCCGAGGCCGTGCTGCAGGCCTCCAACCAAGGCGTGCCGGCCATCCACGGCAAGGACACGGACGTGTCCGAGGCCTACAAGGACGTGGTGGCGCGCTTCCTCGGCGAGGACCGCCCCATGCGTTTCACCGACGCCGAAAGGCCCGGCTTCTTCAAGCGCCTGTTCGGGAGGTAAGTCCCATGTCCTTTCTGTCCTTTCTGCTCGGGGAGAAGAAGCAAACGGCCAGTGTCGCCAAGGAGCGTCTGCAGATCATCCTGGCGCACGAGCGCGGCAGCCGCGGCGGTCTAAAGCCCGACATGCTGCAGGCACTGCAGCGCGAACTGGTGGCCGTGATCTCCAAGTACGTCGCGGTCAACCAGGAGCACATCAAGGTGAACCTGGAGCGCCAGGACACGCTGGAGGTGCTCGAAGTCAAGATCGAGCTGCCCGAGGGGCGCTGAAACCATGCGGGCCTGGCTGCTGTTGCCCAGAAGACGCCGGGCCGCCCCCCGTTTCCTGGCGCCCCTCGGGGGCCGGGCCATGCGCAGCCTGGCCCTGGCAGCCATTTCCCTGCTCTTGCTGGCCTGTACGCGCGCCGATGCCCAGAAGGTCGGCGATGTCGACACCGCCTTCCAGTGGCTGGGACCCAACCACAAGATCGTGGTCGACGCCTACGACGACCCCCGCGTGCAGGGCGTGACATGCTATGTCTCCCGCGCGCGCACAGGCGGCCTCAAGGGCGCCGTCGGCCTGGCCGAGGACAGGGCCGAAGCCTCCATCGCCTGCCGCCAGGTCGGCCCGATCAGCGTGCCGCAGCCGCTGCCGCGCCAGGAAGAGGTGTTCAGCGAACGCATGTCGGTGCTGTTCAAGCGCCTGCGCATCGTGCGCATGGTCGATGCAGAGCGCCACACGCTGGTCTACCTGACCTACTCCGACAAGCTCGTGGAAGGCTCGCCGCAGAACGCCATCACGGCCGTGCCAGTCGACCGCAGCACCCCGCTGCCGGTCAAATAAACGGATGCCCGAAGAACGCCCTTCGGTCCTGACGCCCGACGAGGCCTCGGCCCCCGACGCCGACCTGTCCACCCTGGCCCCGCTGCGCTGGCCGGTGTTCCGCATGCTGTGGATCGTCTGGCTGGCGTCCAACATCTGCATGTGGATGAACGACGTGGCGGCGGCCTGGCTCATGACCTCGCTGACCACCTCGCCGGTCTGGGTGGCGCTGGTGCAGACGGCGGCCACCATGCCGGTGTTCCTGTTCGGCCTGCCCAGCGGGGCCTTGGCCGACATCGTGGACCGGCGCCGCTACTACATCGCGACGCAGTTCTGGGTCGCCGGCGTGGCGCTGGTGCTGTGCGTGACCGTGCTGACCGGCACCGTCACGCCGCCCCTGCTGCTGGCGCTGACCTTTGCCAACGGCATTGGCCTGGCGATGCGCTGGCCCGTCTACTCGGCCGTCGTGCCCGAGCTGATCCCGCGCGCGCAGCTGCCGGCCGCGCTGGCGCTCAACGGCATCACGATGAACGCCTCGCGCATCGTCGGCCCGCTGCTGGCCGGCGCACTCATCGCCAGCCTGGGCAGCGCCGCGGTGTTCGTGCTCAATGCCGTGCTGTCCATGGGCTCGGCCGTGCTGCTCATGCGCTGGCAACGCGAGCACCGCCCCGACCCGTTGGGCCGCGAGCGCCTGTGGAGCGCCATGCGCGTGGGCGTGCAGTTCGTGCGCCAGTCGCCGCGGCTCAAGACCGTGCTGCTGCGCATCGCGCTGTTCTTCTTCCACTCCACGGCCCTGATCGCCTTGCTGCCGCTGGTCGCACGCGGACTGCAGGGTGGCGACGCCGCCACCTTCACGGTGCTGCTGGCCTCCATGGGCATGGGCGCGATCGCGACGGCCTTCCTGATGCCGCGGCTGCGCCAGGTGCTGGCACGCGACCAGATCGTGCTGTACGGCACGCTGCTGCAGTCGGCCGCCACGCTGCTCATGGCGTTCGCGCCCAACGTGGCGGTGGCGGTACCGGCCATGTTCGTGGCCGGCATGTCCTGGATCGCCACGGCCAACTCGCTGTCCGTCTCGGCCCAGCTGGCCCTGCCCGATTGGGTGCGCGCGCGTGGCATGGCCATCTACCAGATGGCCATCATGGGCGCCAGCGCGTTCGGCGCGGGGCTCTGGGGCCAGGTGGCCGCGCTCAGCACGGTGCAGCTGAGCCTGCTCGTGGCAGCGGTCACGGGCGGCTTGACCATGTGGCTGGCGACGCGCTTCGTGGTCGACCTGCAGATCGAGGAAGACCTCACGCCCTCGCATGTGCTGCCGGTGCCGGTGGCACCACAGCCGCCGGCCAGCGGCCAGGTGCTCGTCACGGTGGAATTCCGCATCGATCCCAGCCGCGCGGTCGACTTCGAACGCGTGATGCAGGACAGCCGGCGCAGCCGCCTCGCACAGGGCGCGCTGCAATGGCACCTGCTGCGCGACATCGCCGATCCAGCCCGCTACACCGAGCAGATCGTCGACGAGTCCTGGACCGAGCACCTGCGCCGCTTCGACCGCGTGACCGCGGCCGACATCGCACTGCGCGAACGCAAGCTTGCCTTCCACCTCGACGAGGCACCGCCGCGCGTCACACGCTACGTGATCGACGCGCCGCGCACATAGCGCCACCGCAGCTCGACAGCGGCGATGCACACGGCCAGCCAGGCCAGGCCGGACGCAAAGCCGGCCAACACATCGCTGGCCCAGTGCACCTGCAACAGCACGCGGCTCACACCCATGCCGTAGGCCAGCGCCGCCGCCAGCAGCACGGCGGGCAGGTGCACGCGCACAGGCAGCAGACGTACGCACAGATAGGCCAGCATGCCGTAGACCACGACCGCGCCCGAGGTGTGGCCGCTCGGAAAGCTGTAGCCCTCGGCGATGGCGAAACCGTGCTCGTGCAGCGGACGCACGCGCGCGAAGATGCGCTTGAGCCCCTGGTTCAGCACGCCATTGCCGGCGCAGGCCACGATCCAGCCCAGCGCCAGCCAGCGCTGACCGCGCCAGAGCAGGCCAAGGGCCACCAGCACGACCAGTGCGGCCAAGGTCAGCGGATCGCCCAGGTGCGTGGCCATGCCGACCAGCCGCAGCGCCGCCACCGGCAGCTGCCGTGCCAGCACCTCGGCCAGCCGGGTGTCGAACAGCCCCAGCGCCTCGTCGGCGTCCAGGGCCTCCAGCGTTTCGGCGAACAGCGCCGCCGTGCCCAGCAGGAAGCCGCCACCCAGTGCGAGCCACAGGCCCAGCCAGGCCGCAGGCGGCAGCCACGCGCGTGGCATTCGCAGGTGCAGATGGCGCAGTCCCGCGAAGAGCAAGCCGGTGCAGGCCAGCGTGAGCAGCAGCCCACCACCGGCTGCGGCCAGCGCATGCTGGCCCAGCCAGTCTGCGAGCACCTGGGCGCGCAAGGCGTCTTCAGACATGCGGAGGCTCCCGGTCCAGGCCCAGCGCATGCTGTGCCACGCAGGCAAAGCCCTGCACGGCCTCGTCGAAGTCCCAACGCTCGACCCGCGCCGCGCCGCCCTCGCGGCGCAGCACATTCACCGAGTTGTTGGCCTCGCGGCGCAGCCGCGTGGACAGGGCGGTGCCCGCCTGCACGCACCACAGCCGGCGCGGCAGGCCCGCGTGCAGCTCGTGCAGCGGCAGCACATAGGGCAGGTGGATGTGGCCGCCGGCCACCACGTCCGCACCTGCCGCCGCCCAGGCGCGCACGGCCGCCTCGTGGTCGCGCAGCAGGTCGCCCGCATCGCGTGGCGTCGGCACGGCCACGGGCTGGTGCACCACCACCACGCGCAGCTGGCCGGGCTCGGCCTGGCGCAGCCGCGCCGCCACGCGTGCGATCTGTGCGGGCGATACCTGGCCATGCTTGTGCCGCCAGCGGCGCGTGGTCTTCACGCAGAGCACCAGCCAGTCGGGCGTGGCATGCACCGGCTCCAGTTCGGGGCCGAACGCCTGGCGGTGGCGTGCATAGGGCCACAGCAGCCGCACCAGGACGTTGAAGAGCGGAATGTCGTGGTTGCCCGGGATCGCGAGCACGGGCCGGCCCAGGCGCTCGCAGAACGCGCGTGCGGCGGCAAACTGCCGCACCGTCGCGCGCTGCGTGATGTCGCCCGACAGCACCACGAGATCAGGCGCCAGCTGGTCGGCCAGCGCCAGCAGCGCCTGGACCACGGACGACCGCTCGGTGCCGAAATGCGTGTCCGAAATCTGCAGCAGGACGCTCATCGCACACCTGCGAGCGGCTGCGCTGCGGTGCGCGCGCCGTCGGACGGCCAGGCGGCGCTCACGCGGGCTCCACCCGGTCTTCGGGCGCTGGCTGCAACAGCCACAGCGGCCGCGGCGAGACACGGAAACTCAGCGGCGCCTGCAGCCAGCAGATCTCGCCATCGGTGGCCACCTTCACGCGCGCCCTGCGGCGCGGCGCGGCAGGCCGCACGCCCAGCCGCTCGAAGCCGAAGCGCAACACGTCCTCGGCCTCGCCGAGCCGGCCGAACGCCCCCTGCAGCATGAGGCCCAGCATGCCCAGCGTGCCGACAGGACGCAGCATCAAGGCCACCAGCTGCCCCTGCGCGAGCAGCTCCGCCTCCGGTACGCCGATCTGCTGCAGCTGCAGACCGTTGTTGCCCACGAACAAGGTGGACGTGCGCACGGACTGCAGCCGGCCCTGGCACTCGATCTGCAGCCGCAGCGGCCGGTGGGCATTCAGCAAGGTGACCAGCGCGGACCACAGCGCCACCAGGCGGCTGCGGCCATAGCGCTGCTTGTAGGCCTCGCGGTCTTCCAGCAGCTGGGGATACAGGCCCACGCTGGCATTCACGAGAAACAAGCGCTCGTTGACCAGCCCCACCTGCACCGGCGCGGGGCGTGCGCGCAGCAGTGCGCGCGTGGCCTGCCCGGTGTCGGAGGCCACGCCCTGCATGCGGCTGAAGTAGTTGAAGGTGCCCTGCGGCAGCACGCCGAACGGCAGGCCGGCCGGCACCACCGCCTGGGCCACGGCGCTCAGCGTGCCATCGCCACCGGCAGCGACGACCGCACCCTGCCAGCCCTGCGCGCGGCGCACCGCCTGGGCCGCCACCTCGGCCACGTCCGTGCCGCGCGCGATGCGCAGCACTTCATGCGGGCGACCGGCGGCGTCCAGGATCTCGGTGACCGTGCGCTGCGTGGCGTCCGCATCGGCGCGGCCGGAACCGGCGTTGAGCACGATGACCAGGGGGCCGTCGGCAGCGAACACGGGCGGGGTGGGGGCGACGCAGGCGGACGGGGTCACGGGCCGGCAGCTTAGCAGCGCGCCGCATGGCCGCATGTCGGACGGGGCCGTTGCTGCGCGGCACGCACGGTCCTGGTGCGGCGTGGACAATCGCGGGCTTGCGCACCCCGACGGCGCGCCGGAGACTGGCCATTCGCTCCCACGACAACACCCGCGGCATCCTCGCCATGCTCGCGGCGATCAGCTTCTTCGCCTGGATGGACGCGGTCATGAAACTGCTGGCCGCCCACTACCCTGCCGTGCAGGTGGCCGCGTTGCGCGGCATGGCCGGCCTGCCGCTGGTCTGCCTGTACCTGTGGTGGCGCGGCGAGGTCGGGCGCGTGCTGCAGGTGCGCTGGCCGCTGCACCTGCTGCGCGGCGTGCTGGGCGTGGCCATGCTCTCGCTGTTTGCCTACGGCCTGCAAAGCCTGCCCATGGCCGTGGCCTACACGCTGTTCTTCATCGGCCCCATCCTGATCGCGCTGCTGTCCGTGCCCGTGCTCAAGGAACGCGTGCGCGCCTCGCACTGGTTCGCGCTGGCGGCCGGCATGCTGGGCGTGCTGGTGGCGCTGCGGCCGGACCAGGACGCCCTGCTGAGCTGGGGCGCGCTGGCCGTGCTCGCCGCCGCGTGCTGCTATGCCGTCTCGGCCATCGCCGGCCGCGTGCTGACGCGCACGGACTCCAATGCCAGCCTGGTGTTCTGGATGACGCTGCTGGTGGCCGTGGGCGCGGGCGCGCTGGCCGCGCGCGGCTGGGTGCCGCTGCAGGCCGAGCACGGCTGGACCATCGCTGCGCTGGCCGTGACCGGCTTCATCGGCCAGATGTGTATCACCGAGGCCTTCCGCCATGGCCAGGCGGCCGTGGTCGCCCCTTTCGAGTATGCAGCCCTGGCCTGGGCCGTGGGGCTGGACTGGCTGCTGTGGCGCACACTGCCCGACGCCGCGACGCTCGGGGGCGCAGCCATCATCGTGGCCAGCGGGCTGTACCTCGTGCAGCAGGAGCGCCGCGCGCGCCGTCTGGGCAGCGGCTAGGAACGCGCACGGCCTTTGGCTGCATGGCGTTCATGCCATTCGGCCAGCGAGAAGTCGGGATAGGCCTCGAAGCGCGGGTCGCCGCGCCGGCCCTCCACAGCCACCCAATTGGCCTTGGAGCCGAGCAGGATGTGCGCGTTGTCGGACGGCACGGGCAAGGGCGTGTCGATGGCGCTCGCATGCGGGTGCACGAGCTCGGGCCAGGTCGGATCCCACAGCCACAGCGCGCTGCCGCAGCGCCCGCAGAAATGCCGC
>DATKFT010000803.1:0-5216 GCA_035544335.1 Pseudorhodoferax sp. | reverse complement strand
CTTTCGACGACCAGCTGCAGGTCGCCGCGCGCCTCGTAGACCGTCAGGCGCCCGCGCACCTGCACGAGGTCGCCATCGCGCGGTGAGAAATCGACCAGGGCGGCCGCGCGGCGGAACATGGCACAGCGGATCTGGCCTTGGCCGTCCTTGATCTGGAAGTAGCAGTGCCCGCTGGCGGCGCGCGAGAAACCCGAGATCTCACCGCGGACCGCGACGGGATTGAACTGCTGGTCCAGCGCGCCCGCCACGGCGCGGCACAGTGCGCCGACCTGCCAGACCAGCGGTCCTGCCGGCGGCGTCAACGGAGCCTGCATGGGTGCCGACTTGCTGCACCACAGCATTCGAAGGGCGAATACTCCACAGCGGCGACGGGTGCGGGCATGGGCTCGTCAAGCCCCCCCGCTCGCCCAGCAAGCACGTAGAAGAACGTTGATTTCATTGAATTTTTCCCTGCCCAATTTTTAATCGAACTGTCAAAAAGCCGCGCCGGTGCTGGATTTGCGGTTCGCAGGGCAGAGTTCTTCACAAAGTTATCCACAAGCACTGTGGGTAGTGTCCGACGGACACCGACAGTGCGTTCCGTCAAAAACGCTGCGCCATAATCGCGCGGCGTTCCATTGTCCGGGGAGATTTGCTATTGTTTTCGATCATACAAGCCGCCGGTTGGCCCATCTGGCCCCTGATCGCCTGCTCCATCCTGGCGCTGGCCCTGGTCATCGAACGCTTCATCAGCCTCAACACGCGCCGCATCGCCCCGCCGCAGTTGCTGGACGAGGCCATCAAGGCGTCGCAGAAATCCGTTCCTGAAGCCGGCATCGTCACGCAGCTGGCGCAGAACTCGGCGCTGGGCGAGGTGCTGGCCAGCGGCCTGCGCACGCTGACCGCCAATCCGCGCTGCTCCGAGGAAGACCTGCGCGCCAGCATCGAGAGCGCCGGCCGTGCCGTGGCGCACCGGCTCGAGAAGTACCTGGCCGCGCTGGCCACCATCGCCTCGGCCGCGCCGCTGCTGGGCCTGCTGGGCACCGTGATCGGCATGATCGAGATCTTCGGCTCGCAGCCCGGGGCGGCCAGCGGCGCCGTGGGCAACCCCGCGCAGCTCGCGCATGGCATCTCCATCGCGCTGTACAACACCGCGTTCGGGCTGATCGTGGCCATTCCGGCGCTGATCTTCTGGCGCTACTTCCGCGCCCGCGTCGACGGCTACCTGCTGACGCTGGAGCTGTCGGCCGAGCGGTTCGCGCGCCACCTGAACAGCCTGCGCCGGGCATGAATTTCCGCCGCCGCGGGTCCGGCGAACCCGAGATCAACCTGATCCCGTTCATCGACGTGCTGCTGGTCGTGCTGATCTTCCTCGTGCTGTCCACGACCTACAGCAAGTACGCCGAACTGCAGATCCGGCTGCCGCTGGCCAATGCGGAGCCCCAGCGCGAACGCCCGCGCGAGGTGGTGCTGGCCATCGCCGCCGATGGCCGCTATGCCATCGACAGGCGCGCGCTGGAAGGCCGCAGCGTGGACCAGCTGGTCCAGGCGCTGCGCGCCGCGGCACAGGGCGCGCAGGACCCCATCATCGTCATCAGCGCGGACGCCAGCACGCCGCACCAGGCCGTCATCACCGCCATGGACGCCGCGCGCCGCGCGGGACTGCAGCAGCTCACCTTTGCCACGCAAAGGTCCGCCGGCGCGCCCTGACGGCGCAGGGCATGCCATGCGCGGCTGGCTCTCCAAGCTGCTGCCCCGGCTGTGGCTGTCGCGCGCGCTGGCCTGGCCGCTGTGGCCGCTCGCGCTGCTCTACGGCCTGGTGACCGGGGCGCGCCGGCGCCTGTACCGCGCCGGGCTGCTGCGCAGCACGCGGCTGCCGGTGCCGGTGCTGGTCGTCGGCAACGTCGTGGCCGGTGGCTCGGGCAAGACGCCGATCACCATGGCGCTCGTGCAGGGCCTGCAGGCCCGCGGCTGGCGCGTGGGCGTGCTGTCGCGCGGCTACGGGCGCGCCACCACCGACTGCCGCGAGGTGCTTCCCGACAGCGCCGCGCACGAGGTCGGCGACGAGCCGCTGCTGGTCCGGCGCCGCTGCGGCGTGCCGGTCTTCGTGGCGGCGCGGCGCGTGGAAGCCGGCCTGGCGCTGCTGCAGCGCCATCCGCAGACGGACCTGCTGGTCTGCGACGACGGCCTGCAGCACCTGGCGCTGGCACGCGACCTGGAGATCTGCGTGTTCGACGACCGCGGCGTGGGCAACGGCTGGCTGCTGCCCGCCGGGCCGCTGCGCGAAGCCTGGCCCCGGCCCGTGGACCTGGTGCTGCACAGCGGCGAGCGGCCCGCCTTCGCAGGCCCCCGCGCGCATCGCGGGCTTGCGGCCCAGGCGCGCCGCGCCGACGGGCGCCAGCTGGCTCTGGGCGCACTGGCGGACCAGCCGGTGCTGGCGCTGGCTGGCATCGCGCAGCCCGCACGCTTCTTCGCCATGCTGCGCGCCGCGGGGTTGCGAAGGCTGCACGAACTGCCGCTGGCGGACCACCAGGACTTCGGCCGGTGGCAGCCGCCGGCCGGCGCCCCGCCCGTCTGGCTGTGCACGGAAAAGGACGCGGTCAAGCTATGGCCCCGGCACCCGCAGGCCTGGGCCGTGCCACTCGAGGTGCAGCTGGACGAGGAGGCTTGGCATGCGCTGGACGCGCGGCTCGCAGCGCTGCGCGCACGGCAGGTGGCGGGTCAAGGGGTACGGCAGGTACCATAGCCGCTTTCGACTTCTTCCCTGCCCCGACCCATGGACAGCAAGCTTCTGGAACTGCTGGTCTGCCCAGTGACCAAGGGCCCCCTGCAATACGAGCGCGAACGCCAGGAACTGGTCTCGCGCAGCGCAAGGCTGGCCTACCCGGTGCGCGACGGCATCCCCATCCTGCTGGAGAACGAAGCCCGCCCGCTCAGCGACGAGGAACTCGGCCTGTGAGCGTGGCGTTCACGGTGCTGATCCCGGCACGCCTGGCCTCCACGCGCCTGCCCAACAAGCCGCTGGCGGCCCTGGGCGATGCACCCATGGTGGTGCGCGTGGCGCAGCGTGCGATGCAGTCGCGCGCGTCCCGCACCGTGGTGGCCTGCGACAGTGCGCAGATCATGTCGGCCTGCGCGGCCCACGGCGTCGAGGCCGTCCTCACGCGCGAGGACCATGCCTCTGGCAGCGACCGCCTGGCCGAAGCCTGCGCGCTGCTGGGCCTGGACGGCGACGACCTGGTCGTCAACGTGCAGGGCGACGAGCCACTGATCGCACCGCCGCTCATCGACGCCGTCGCCGCGCTGCTGCACGCACATCCCGAGGCCAGCATGAGCACGGCCGCCCACGCCATTGACAGCGTCGAGGACCTGCGCAGCCCCAACGTGGTCAAGGTGGTGTGCGACGCGCGCGGGCGCGCGCTGTACTTCAGCCGCGCGCCGATCCCGTGGTGGCGCGACGGCTTTGCCGACGGCGTCGGCACGCTGCCGCAGCCCGCGCCGCTGCGCCATGTCGGCATCTACGGCTACCGCGCCGGCTTCCTGCGCAGCTTCCCGACACTGGCGCAGGCGCCCATCGAGCAGACCGAGGCGCTGGAGCAGTTGCGCGCGATGTGGCATGGCCACCAGATCGCCGTGCACGTGACCGAGCATGCGCCCGGCCCCGGCGTGGACACGGCGCAGGACCTCGAACGCGTGCGCAAGCTGTTTTGACGAACTGTTGCGCCCGGGGCAAACCGCCCCGGGGTGCATGCTATCCTTTGCCGCAAGAAGCACTGCGACGGCCTGCGCGCCGTCAGCGCTGCCGCCGATATCGATAAGCAATCCGAGGACATCCATGAGACTGATTCTGTTGGGCGCACCTGGCGCCGGCAAAGGCACGCAAGCCACTTTCATCTGCAAACAGTTCGGGATTCCCCAGATCTCCACAGGTGACATGCTGCGCGCCGCCGTCAAGGCCGGCACGCCGCTGGGCCTGCAGGCCAAGGCCGTCATGGATTCGGGCGCCCTGGTCAGCGACGACATCATCATCGGTCTGGTCAAGGAGCGCATCACCCAGCCCGACTGCGCCAAGGGCTTTCTGTTCGACGGCTTTCCGCGCACCATCCCGCAGGCCGATGCCATGAAGGCCGCCGGCGTGAAGCTGGACTATGTGCTGGAAATCGACGTGCCCTTCGACGCCATCGTCGAGCGCATGAGCGGGCGCCGCTCGCACCCGGCCTCCGGCCGCGTCTACCACGTCCGCTTCAACCCGCCCAAGGTCGAAGGCCTGGACGACGTCACGGGCGAGCCGCTCGTGCAGCGCGAAGACGACAGCGAAGCCACCGTGACCAAGCGGCTGGATGTCTACAGCGCGCAGACGCGCCCGCTGATCGACTACTACACCCAGTGGGCCAAGGACGCACCGGCCACTGCGCCCAAGTACCGCAAGATCGACGGCACCGGCAGCGTCGAGGACATCACGACGCGCGCCCTGGCCGCGCTGGCCTGATTCAAACCGCCAGCAAGCCCAGCTGCAGCCGGATGCGCGCCTTGACGGGCGACAGCGCTCCGGCGTCCGGCAGCGACTGCGCGGTCGCTGCAAGCACCCTGCCCTGATCGCAGCGGCTCGCACGCACGACGTGCACGCCGGCGGCCTGCGCGCGCAGCAGCGCCTGCTCCAGCGCATGGTGCACGCTGCCCCCGCCGGTCGCCGCCACCACCAAGCCCTGCACACCGTCGCGCACCAGCGCATCCACGATGCCGGCGCCCGCCCCCGCGTGGCTGGTCACGATCTCCACGCGCGGCCAGTCCTGCGCCAGGGCCGGTAGCCGCGCCAGCACACCGGCCTCGCAAGGCTCCTGCGGCCAGCTGCGCAGCTGGCGCAGCGCACCCGCCTCCACATAGGCCAGCGGCCCGGCGTCGCCCGAGCCGAACGCGTCGAGCCGGTAGCTGTGGACCTTGCGCACCTCGTTGGCGCCGTGCACCGTGCCCGCGCAGACCGCGACCACGCCCCGCACGCCCGCGCTGGCGGCGACCACGAGTGCATCGCGCAGGTTCTGCGGGCCATCCGGCATCGCCGCGTTGGCAGGCCGCATCGCGCAGGTCAACACCACGGGCTTGGCCGGCGCCAGCACGGCCTGCAGAAAGTAGGCCGTCTCCTCCAGCGTGTCCGTGCCGTGCGTGATGACGATGCCTTGCACATCGGCGTGTGCGAGCCAGTGGGCGCAGCGCTGCGCCAGGTGCCGCCATACCGCAGC
>DATKFT010000802.1:0-7060 GCA_035544335.1 Pseudorhodoferax sp. | reverse complement strand
GGGTGGCCGTGGACATCGTGCTGCCTGCGCGTTCCAACCACCACCTGGCCGACTTCGCGCGCGCCCGCGCCATGCGCGACCTGGCCGAGGCCGGCGTGGCCTTCCACCTGCTGCCGGCCATGTCCCATGCCAAGGCCGTGGTCGTGGACGAGCAGCTCGCGCTGGGCGGCTCCATCAACCTGGACCTGCGCAGCCTGCTGCTCAACCACGAGGCCGGCGTGGTGTTCTACGGCGCGGCCGAGATCGGCTGGATGGCGCGCTGGATCGAGGCGCAGCGCGCGCTGGGATGCGCCTACCAGCCCGCGCCCGTCGGCCTGGGGCGCGACATCGCCGAGGGCCTGCTGCTGGCGGTGGCGTTCCAGCTCTAGCCGGGCCGGCTCAGACCGACAAGGGCGCCTGGCGGCTCGGCGGGCGCAGTTCGACGCGGTTGCGCCCGGCGCGCTTGGCCTGGTAGAGCGCGCTGTCTGCGGCCGCGATCCAGTCGCGCGGGGTCGCGTAGTGCTTTTGCACGGCGGCGATGCCGATGCTGCTCGTGAAGCGCAGCTCCGGGTGGTCGCGGAAACGGTAGTTCTCCGCCTCGGTGCGGATGCGCTGGGCGATCTCGTGCGCCTGCGCGATCTCGGTGCCGCGCAGCAGCACGCCGAACTCGTCGCCGCCGTAGCGGCCCGCGCAATCGCTGGAGCGCACGCAGCCGCGCAGGATGTGGCTCAGCGCGCGGATCACGTCGTCGCCCACCGTGTGGCCGCGGCCATCGTTGACCTGCTTGAAGCCGTCGATGTCCAGCATCATGAGGCAGGCCGGTTCGCCCGTGGCCACGTGCCTGCGCAGCGCCTCGTCGGCCTGCTGCTCCCAGTAGGCCCGGCCATACAGGCCGGTCAGCGGATCGACGCGGCGCAGCTCGTCCAGCATCTGGTTCTGCCGCGACACCTTGCGGATCAGCCGGTAGCTGGACACGCTGACCGACAAGGTGTGGACCACCAGCAGCGGCAGGCAGGCCAGCACCACGCGCATGCTCGTGTCCAGCACCATGGGTGCGTTCATCCACCAGGCCCCCAGCAGCATGGCCCCCAGCAGGCCCGGCAGCGACTTGAGCCACAGAAAGCGCAGACCCGTGCTGATCTTGTCCACCATGGACAGCGTCACCACCAGCACGCTGGGCAGCAGGTTGAACTGCATGAGCGGCACGAAGGCCCCCGCCACCACGGAGTCGATGATCAGGTTGCGCACCTCGGCGCGGTGCGGCTGGCTGCTGCGCCGCGTGAGCCAGTAGGCCAGGTGCGGCCAGACGAAGCCGCCCACGAACGCGAGCAGCCAGGCCCCGATGCCGGCCCCGCGCTCGTGCAGCACGACCATGGCGACGGCCGCGCCCAGGCCCAAGCCGCCCACACGCAGCGGATAGACGAGCCGGGGCAGACGATCCTGGTCGAAAGAGGGCATGCGTGGGGACAAAACGGAAGACGGGCTCCTGCGCGGGAACCCGCCCGATCCAACCGAAGGGCGCGGAAGTCTACCGCCGGCGTTCGGCTGGCGAACCGCCCTCCCGCCCTGCGGCACCTGGCACGGGACGGACGGTCCGGCCCCCGCGGCGGCGCTCCGCCCCTACTCCTTGACCGAGCCCGTCATGCCCGAGACGTAGTACTCCACGAAGAAGGAGTAGATGAAGGCCACGGGCAGCGAACCCAGCAGCGCGCCGGCCATGAGCGGCCCCCACTGGTAGACGTCGCCCTGCACGAGTTCGGTCACCACGCCCACGGGCACGGTCTTGACCTCCGAGGACGACACGAAGGTCAGCGCGTAGATGAACTCGTTCCACGACAGCGTGAACGCGAAGATGCCGGCCGAGATCAGGCCCGGCACGGCCAGCGGCAGCACGACCTTGACGAGGATCTGCCAGCGCGTGGCCCCGTCGATCAGCGCGCACTCCTCCAGCTCCATCGGGATGGAGCGGAAGTAGCCCATCAGCAGCCAGGTGCAGAACGGGATCAGAAAGGTCGGGTAGGTCAGGATCAGCGCGAGCCGCGTGTCGAACAGGCCCAGGTTGAACACCACGTTGGCCAGCGGGATGAACAGGATGGACGGCGGCACCATGTAGGCCAGGAAGATCGACAGGCCGATGTGCTTGCTGCCCCGAAAGCGCAGCCGCTCGATCGCATAGGCCGCGAACACCGAGGCCGCCAGCGACAGAAAGGTCGAGACCACCGAAACCAGCACCGTGTTCCAGAGCCACACGGGGTAGGTGGTCTCGAACAGCAGCTTGTGGAAATGCGCCAGCGTGGGCTTGACCACCCAGAACGGGTTGCCCTCGCGCGAGAGCAGTTCCGCGTCGGGCTTGATCGAGGTGATCACCATCCAGTAGAACGGGAACAGCAGCACGATCAGGAAGACCAGCAGCGGCAGGTAGACCGTGACCAGCTTGCGCGGCACCGAATCCAGGTAGGACATGCCGACGGTGTCGACATCGCTCGTCGTGCTCATCTCAATCCTTTCCGCCCTGTTGCCAGGCGCGGCGCTGCAGTCCGAAGAAGCTGAACAGCACGCAGGCCAGCAGGAAGGGCACCATGGCAATCGCGATCGCCGCGCCCTCGCCGAGTGCGCCGCCCGAGATCGCGCGCTGGAACGACAGCGTGGCCATCAGGTGCGTGGCGTTCAACGGGCCGCCGCGCGTGATCACGTAGATGAGCTGGAAGTCGGTGAACGTGAACAGCACCGAGAAGGTCATGACCACGGCGATGATGGGCGTCAAGAGCGGCAGCGTGACATGGCGGAACTGCTGCCAGCGCGTGGCGCCGTCGATGGCCGAGGCTTCGTAGTAGGAGGGCGAGATGGTCTGCAGGCCGGCCAGCAGCGTGATGGCCACGAAGGGCACGCCGCGCCAGATGTTGGCGATGATCACCGCGATGCGCGCGTTCCAGGGGTCGCCCAGGAAATCGATGTAGTGGTCGATCAGCCCCATCCTGACCAGCGCCCAGCTCACGATGGAGAACTGCGAGTCGTAGATCCACCAGAACGCGATCGCCGACAGCACCGTCGGCACGATGTAGGGCAGCAGGATGACGGCGCGGCAAAAGGTCTTGAAGCGGATGTTCTTGTTCAGCAGCAGCGCCAGCCACAGGCCCAGCACGAACTTGAAGATGCTGGCCACGACCGTGTAGAACAGCGTGTTGAACAAGGCCAGCCGCGTGACCGAGTCGCTCCAGAGGTAGGCGTAGTTCTCCAGGCCGACCCACTGCCCGGCGCGGCCCACCTTGGCGTCGGTGAAGCCCAGCCAGGTCCCCAGGCCCAAGGGATAGGTCAGGAACAGCAGCAGCAGCACCGCCGCCGGCAGCATGAACAGGAAGCCGAGGCCGTTGCGGCTGTTTTGCAATCGGGCGAGCATGCTCATGGGATGAACCTGGCTTCTGTCCACATGGAGCAATGCCGATGGCAGATGCGCAAGCGGTGCATAGGAAACTCGTGGCAAGCGCAGCGAAGCCCGTTCGGGGGCACCCGCGGAACCGGCCCTGCCGGGCCGCTGGGTGCGCCCCCTCGAGGGGGGACTCGGCTACACGAAGTGAGCAAGAAACGGGCGGTGTGAAAGCTATACCTTGTAGTAGCGCTCGGCGCGCTTTTGCGCACGCTCGGCCGCTTCCTTGGGGCTGCGCGCGCCGCTGGCCGCCTCGGCCACCATGTTCGGGATGATGAAGTCCGCGGCCACGCCGGCCGAGGCGTAGCCCAGCGTGCCCTCGTAGCCGGCCGGACGCAGGTTCTTGACCGAATCGCGGTAGGGCGTGTTCTTGGGGTCCGAGGTCCAGATCGAATTGGATTCGTAGGCCCGCAGGGGCTGGGCGACGTAACCGCCCGCGCCGATCAGCCAGGGATCGAACTGCTCCTTCTCCATCATGAAGCGCAGGAACTCCTTGGCCGCGTTCGGGAACTTGGTGTACTTCATCGCCATCTGGTTGAAGAACAGATGCGACTCCGTCGGCTGGCCCACCGGACCGACCGGGAACACCGCGTGGTTGATGTCGGCCGCCATCTCCTTGACCTTGGGGTCGGTCGCGTTCTTGGCCGCGTAGTAGACCGAGATGCCGTTGTTGGTCACGCTGATCTGCCCGTCCAGGAAGGCCTTGTTGTTGTTCGGGTCCAGCCAGGACAGCGTGCCGGGGATGAAGGTGGCGTACAGCTCCTTGGCGTACTCCAGCGCCTTGATGGTCTCGGGGCTGTCGAGCACGACCTTGTTGCTCTTGTCCACGAGCTTGCCGCCGAAGGCCCAGACCAGCCAGTTGCACCAGGTGCTGTCGCCGGTCGCGTTGCCCAGCGCCATGCCGCCCGGCGTGCCCTTGGCCTTGAGCGCCTGGAACAGCTTCAAGAACTCGTCCGTGGTCTTGGGAAAGCTGTTGAAGCCGGCCGCCTTGACCATGCTCTCGCGGTAGACGATCAGCGAGCCCGTCGCGCCCAGCGGCAGGCCGATCCAGCGCTTGCCGTCGGGCCGCATGAAGGTCTCGGCCGCCGGGTACCAGCCGCCGTACTTGCGGCCCAAATACTCCGCGAGGTCGGTCACGTCCAGCAGCTTGTCGGGGTACAGGTTGGCGTCGTCGTTGGTCGACAGGATGATGTCGGGGCCCGCGCCGGTGTTGGCCGCCACGGCGGCCTTGGGCCGCACGTCTTCCCAGTTCTCGCTGTCCACGCGCACCTCGATGCCGGTGGTTTCGGTGAACTTCTTGACGTTGGCCATGTAGGCGTCGATGTCGCCCTGCACGAAGCGGCTCCAGCGCAGCACGCGCAGCCGCGCGCCCTTCTCGGGCGTGAACTTCAGGTCCTGCGCACGCACGAAGGGCGTGAACAGCGCGCTGCCCGCGCCGATGGAGGCCACGGCGGCCGCGCCGGCCGAGCCTTTGAGAATGCTGCGCCTGCGTCCTTGGAACTCGTTCATGCCTGTCTCCTTGCGTGGGTCGAAAAAATCAGGCGGCCAAGCGCTGGCCGCTGGCGGCGTCGAACAAATGGGCCCGCGCGATGTCGGGCTGCAGATGGATCAGCGAACCGGGCGCGAAGTCGTGCCGCTCGCGGAACACGGCCGACAGCTCGGTGCCCTCGTGGCGGCAGGCCACGAAGGTGTCCATGCCCGTGGGTTCGAGCACGGCGACCTGGGCCGGGATGCCGCTCCCGGCCAGCGTCAGGTGCTCGGGCCGCGTGCCGTAGACCACGCCCTGGCCGTCCTGGCCGCCGCTGTGCAGCGGCGCGGGCAGCCGTGTGCCGTCGCGCAGCTCGACCTCGGCCGCGCCGCCCGCACGGCGCAGCGTGCCGGGCAGAAAGTTCATGGCCGGCGAACCGATGAAGCCGGCCACGAACTGGTTGGCCGGCCGGTCGTAGAGTTCCAGCGGCTGGCCGGTCTGCTCGATGCGGCCGTCGCGCATGACCACGATCTTGTCGCCCATGGTCATGGCCTCGATCTGGTCGTGCGTGACGTAGACCGAGGTGGTCTTCAGGCGCTGGTGCAGCTCCTTGATCTCGCTGCGCATGGCCACGCGCAGCTTGGCGTCCAGGTTGGACAGCGGCTCGTCGAACAGGAAGACCTGCGGGTCGCGCACGATGGCCCGGCCCATGGCCACGCGCTGGCGCTGCCCGCCCGAGAGCTGGCGCGGGTAGCGGTCCAGGAGCGGCACCAGCGCCAGGATCTCGGCCGCGCGCATGACCTTGGTCTCGATCTGGGCCTTGTCGGCCTTGGCCAGCGCCAGCGAGAAGGCCATGTTGTCGCGCACGCTCATGTGCGGGTACAGCGCGTAGTTCTGGAACACCATCGCGATGTCCCGCTCCTTGGGCGGCAGGTCGTTGACGCGCTTGTCGCCGATGCGGATCTCGCCGCCGTTGATCTGCTCCAGCCCCGCGATCATGCGCAGCAGCGTGGACTTGCCGCAGCCTGACGGGCCCACGAGCACGGTGAACGAACCGTCCTCGATGGAGATGTCCACCCCATGCAGGATGGGCACCTCGCCGAAGTTCTTCTTGACACCCTGGATCGTGACACTCGCCATGCGGGGGGGCTCAGTTCGAGATGGGGGAATGCGGCACCTTGGGACCGCCGAGAAGCCCGCGCAGTATGGGCGCCGCCGCAGCGCCTTGGCATCAGGGAAATCCGGTAGGCAAAAACCCGACGATTTGTATGATGACCCGACTACAGTACAGCTATTTTTCCGTCCAACGACCGTGCCCCAACGCCCTGCCGCCTCCGCCCTGCCGCTGGCCGGACCCCTGCGACAGGAAGCAGACCGGCTGTCGGACCGCCTGGCCCAGCGGCTGGCCCAGCAGATCGACAACGGCGCGCTGCAACCCGGCGCGCGGCTTCCCACCGAACAGCAGCTGGCCCTGGCCCATGGCGTCTCGCGCACCGTGGTGCGCGAGGCCGTGCACCAGCTCAAGTCGCTCGCGCTCGTGGTCTCGCGCCAGGGCTCGGGCGTGTTCGTGGCACCGGCGCCCGTGCACCAGCCGCTGGCCTTCGATCCGCGCGTGCTGGGCTCGGTCGAGGCCGTGGTCCATGTGGTCGAGGTCCGCCGCGTGCTCGAGGGCGAGATCGCCGCGCTGGCGGCCGAGCGCGCCACGCGCAGCCAGGTGGCCGGCCTGCGCCGCGCGCTCAAGGCCATGGACGCCGCGGTGGCCGAAGGCCGCGACGGCGTGGACGAGGACCTGGCCTTCCACCGTTTGATCGGCGAGGCCACGGGCAACCCCCAATTCCGGCTGCTGCTGGGCTTTCTGTCGCAGTACCTGCGCGAGGGCATGCGCATCACGCGTGGCAACGAGGCGCGCCGTGCCGACTTCATGCAGGCCGTGCAGTTCGAGCACCGCGCCATGGTCGAGGCCATCGCCGCGCACGACCCGGCCGCCGCCAGGCGCTGCGCGCTGGACCACATCCTGCGCGGCGAACAGCGCCTGGTCGAAGGCGGCGTGATCGCCGGCAAGCGGCGCCGAACCTGAGTTCTCCCACCCCTGTCACCACAAGGACAACGCCCATGAAACTCCTGATCACCGGCGGCGGCGGCTTCGTCGGCGCCCGCCTGGCGCGCACGCTGCTCGCGCGCGGCCAGCT
>DATKFT010000801.1:0-13258 GCA_035544335.1 Pseudorhodoferax sp. | reverse complement strand
GGGGCCGATGACGGTCCGGGGCGCGCAGGCCCGCCGGGCATCGTGCGCTGAACCTGCGGGCCGGGCACGGCCTGCCGCCATGCGCCCTTGCAGTAAGCTGCGTCCGTATCCCTATCGCCCTGACCAGGAGGAGACCTGATGAGCAATGACGCATCCAACGCCGGTTTCGGCAAGTTCGTCCCCGGCTTCGATTTCCTGCAGAGCCTGGCCAAGGGCGCGGCGCAGAGCATGCCGCAGATGCCCGCGCTGGGCGGCTGGGTCGCGCCCACGCTCAGCGTGGAAGAACTGGAGAAACGCATCGCCGAACTCAAGGCCGTGCAGTTCTGGCTCGACCAGAACGCCATGGCCTTGAAGGCCACGATCCAGGCGCTGGAAGTGCAGAAGATGACGCTGGCCACGCTCAAGGGCATGAACGTGAGCATGGCCGAGGTGGCCAAGGCGTTCACTGCGCCGCCCGCTTCAACCGCTGCGGCGGCGCCGCCGCCGGCGGCCAGGCCTGAACCCGCACCGGAGCCGATGGCCGAGCCGGCCGATGCCGATGAAGCCGAAGCTGGTGCCGCGCGCCCCGGCGTGGTCGACGCCATGCAGTGGTGGGGTGCGCTCACGCAGCAGTTCCAGCAGATCGCCGCCACGGCCATGCAGGAGGCTGCCGCCCGCGCCACGCCCGAGCCGGCTGCCGCCCCTGCACCGGCACGCCAGCGCGCCGAGGCCAAGACGGCGGCCGCGCCGGCCCGCCGACCTGCGAAGACCGCGGCCAAGAAGGCCGCGCCGCGCAAACGGGCCGGGTGAGGCCGGCTGACGCACCGGTCGACGCACCTGCACGGCCAAGCCGTGCGCCCATTGGGGCCAAGCGCGCAGGCCTGCGCGGCCCGTGGCAGGATGGACCCATGAAGCTTTTCCCCTATGCCCACGCCACCCATCCGCAGTGGCGCATGGCTGCAGGCCTGGTGCTGGCCCAGCTGCGCGCGCAGATGGCCCTGCCGGACTATGCGGGCGCACCCACGCTGGCGCTGCTGTACATCACCGACCACTATGCGTCTGCGGCCCAGGACATCCTGGACCACCTGAGCGGCGAGCTGCCCGAGGTGACCGACTGGTCGGGCACCGTGGGCGTGGGCATCGCGGCCAACAACGCCGAGTACTTCGACGAGCCCGCCATGGCCGTCATGCTGCTGGGCGTGCCGGCGCACCAGTACCGCGTGTTCTCGGGCGTGGCGCCGCTGGGCATGGCGTTCGAGGCGCACACGGCGCTCGTGCATGCCGATGCCGGCACCCAGGACCTGTCCGAACTCGTGGCCGAGATGGCGGCACGTACCGACACGGGCTACCTGTTCGGCGGCCTGGCGTCCAGCCGCGCGGCCGTCGTGCAGTTCGCCACGGGCGGCAACGGCAACATCCGCGGCCAGGGCGCAGCGCGCGGCGTGTTCCACGGCGGCTTGTCGGGCGTGGCCTTCACGCAGGAGGTGGCGCTGAGTTCGCGCGTGACCCAGGGCTGCCAGCCCATCGCGCCCGAGCGCAGCGTGACGGCCTGCGAGGGCAACGTGGTCACGGCGCTCGATGGTGCGCCCGCGCTGCAGGTGCTGCTCGGCGACCTGGGCGTCTCGCTGGACGCACCGCGCGAGGCGCTCGGCCAGGTGCGCGCCACGCTGGCCGGCCTGCGCGCTGCGCCAGGCATGGCGGGTGGCGACGCGGTGCGCCGGCCCGGCAGCTTCGGGCCCGACGTGCGCGTGCGCCACATCATCGGCCTGGACCCCGCGCGCCAGGGCGTGGCGATCGCCGAACCGCTGGAGGTCGGCATGCGGCTGTCGTTCTGCCAGCGCAATGCCCAGGCGGCGCGCGCCGACCTGGTCCGCATCTGTGCCGAGATCCGCGAGGAGCTCGAGCCCGAGGACATGCCGGCCGAGGCCGCATTGGCGCTGTCGAGCAACCTGGCGGCGTCCAGCCCGCACCCGGCGCGCCGCATGGCCGGTGCCATCTACGTGAGCTGCGCGAGCCGCGGCGGCGCGCATTTCGGTGGCCCCAGTGCGGAGCTGCAGATCGTGCGCCACGCGCTCGGCGACGTGCCGCTGGTCGGCTTCTTTGCCGGCGGCGAGATCGCGCGCCACCACCTGTACGGCTACACCGGCGTTCTGACGGTGTTCACGGCGGCGGACTGAGCCGCTTGGGCGCGCGGCAGGGCGTCGCTCGGTGCGGCCGTTCAGTACGTCGCCCGCCCGCCCGACAGGTCAAACACCGCGCCGGTGCTGAAGCTGCAATCCGGCGAGGACAGCCACAGCAGCATGCGCGCGAGTTCATCGACCTGGCCGAAGCGGCCCATGGGGATCTTGTCCAGCAAGGCCTGCGTGCGCTGCGGCGCGATCTCGATGTTGCGCCGGGTCATCGGCGTGTCCAGCACGGTCGGGGCGACGCAGTTCACCAGGACACCGGTGCGCGCGAATTCCTTGGCCAGGCTCTTGGTCAGGGCCATCACCCCCGCTTTGGATGCCGAATAGGCCGCCGTGAACGGATTGCCCTCCTTGCCGGACGTGGACCCGATGTTGACGACGCGGCCGTAGCCCGCAGCGGCCATGCGCGGCATGACCGCGCGGCAGCAGTGGAACACGCCCGTGAGGTTCACGTCGATGACATCCTGCCAGTCCTGCAGCGAGGCTTCGGCGAGCGGGGAGGGCGCGCGGATGATGCCTGCGTTGTTGACCAGGATGTCGATGCGGCCCCAGCGCGCCAGCGTGGCCTGCGCGGCGTGCTCCACGCTGGCGGCGTCCCGCACATCGACCACCTGGCGGCTGGACGCGTCGTCTGCTGCGTCGTCGTGCGGCTGCGCCTGCGCGTCCACCCTGTCCCAGATCGACACCTGCGCGCCGGCGGCCATCAGGCGCTGTGCCAGGTGCAGTCCCGCACCGCTGGCCGCGCCGGTGACAACGGCCACCTGGCCCCTGAAATCGTAGAGGACCGGCGCGCGTGCCTGGGTCGGCGCCATCGTGTGCACTGACGTCATGCCTGCTCCTCAGAACTCTGCTTTGATGCCAGCCGTTTCGGCGAGCTGTCGGTAGATGTGCCGTTCCTTGTCCAGGAAGGCCTGGAAATGCGCCGGCGCCGCATCGGCGGGCACGCCGGCGTTTTCGAGGATCTTGGCGCGCAGGCCGGGGTCGGCCAGGCTGCTGCGCACCGTGGCGCTGAGCAGATCGATGCGCTCGCGCGGCGTTTTGGCCGGCACGAGGTAGCCCTGCCAGGCCGAGATGTCCATGCCGGGCACGCCGGCCTCGGCCATGGTCGGAATGTCGGGTGCGAGCGCCGGTCGGCTGTTCCCCGTCACCGCCAGGATCTTCATCTCGCCGCTGCGGTGGCGCGGGAACACCGAGTTCATGTCCGAGAAGACCAGCGGTACCTGGCCGCCCAGTACGTCCATGATGCCCGGTGCCAGTCCGCGGTAGGGCACGTGCAGCATGCGGGTCCGCGTGATGGATTGGAACAGCTCGCCCGCGAAATGCGGCTGGCTGCCCACGCCCGAGGACGCATAGCCCAGCAGCCCGGGCTCTTTGCGGGCGCGCTCCAGCACGTCCTGCACCGAGCGGATGCCCGAGCCCGCGCTGGTGGCGATGCAGTAGGGCGCGGTGAACATCAGGCTGACCGGCGCGAGCCCGTCGAACAGGTCGACGCCCGTGCGTTGCAAGGCCGCACCGCGCTGCTGCAACAGGACGCCGCTGGTGACATAGCTGCCCGTGGCGACGTACAGCGTGTAGCCGTCCGGTTCCGCGCGCGCGACGGCTTCGGCCGCCAGTGTCGTGCCCGCGCCGGGGCGGTTCTCCAGCACCAGGGGCTGGCGCAGTTGCGTTTCCATCGCGCGGAACAAGGCGCGTGCCAGCGCATCCGCGCCACCGCCGGCGCTCAGTCCGAGCAGTGCCTTGATGGGCTTGTTGGGGAAAGTCTGCGCACGGGCAGGCGCGAAAGCGCCCGTGGCGCAGGCGGCGGCGCCCATGACGAAGGATCGGCGTTTGAGCATAGGTCTCCTCAGGAAGTGAATTCGGTCCGGTTCCGTGCGCGCTCACCCGTCCGCAGGAACATGGCACAGATCTTTTCGGCTGCCATCATCACGGGCAGGTTGGTGTTGGCGCGGGGAACCGCGGGCAGGATCGACGCATCGGCCACCGACAGGCCTTGCACGCCGTGCACCTGTCCAAGTGGCGAAGTGACGGCCATGGCCGCGCCCGCAGGCCCCATCGCGCAGGTACCGACCTGGTGGTATTGCAGAACGATGGATGCGCGCAGCAGGGCCTGTTGCGCCATGCCGTCGTCGTCGATGTTGCTGGGCAGGGGCTTGAGCGCGAGTGGATGCAGGGCGCGCAGCAGCCGGGGCGCCAGCCGGTCCGCGATGCCCAGTGCGCCGTCGGCCGCCAGCGTGCCTGGCGTGCGCAGTCCCATCCAGGCCGCGGCGCGTCCCATTTGCACCAGGCCGATGCCGTCGCTGATCTCGCGCACGTGAGGGCTGCGCAGGAAGCCCACGGCGCGGCGCACGGCCATGGACAGGCGCTCCACGTCCGACGGTGTATCGAGCATGTTGAAGTCCACGGCCGGCGCAACACGGGGGTCGGCAGAGCGCAGGCTCACCGTGCCGGTGGAATGCGGGCGGTGCAGCACCACATTGAGCACGCCGATCTGTGCGCCGGCCGTATGCCAGGCCGCCCGGTCCCACACCGTCATGTAGACGTCGCCCCGCGAAGGATGGAGATGGGACGAGAAACGCAATGCGGCATGCGCAGTGGGCAGGTGCGAGGGCAGCCCAGCCCCTGGGCGCAGGGCCACGCCCAGGGGCACGGCGCAGTGGTTCTGCAGGTTGCGCCCCACGCCGGGGACATCGGCGTTCACGTGCAGGCCCAGCTGTTCCAGCGCAGCCGCCTCGCCGATGCCGGAGCGCAGCAGGATGGCCGGCGTCTGCAGCGCGCCCGCACACAGGAAGACATGGCCTGCGCGGACCTGGCGCACCGTGCCGCCACTGTCGAGCTCGACCCCTTCCACACGCCCGCCCTGGACCAACAGGCGGCGGCAGGTGGTGCCGGGCAGAAGCACCAGGTTGTCCCGCAAGCGCGTGCGTGCGCCCAGATAGGCCCGGTTCGCAGAGCAGCGCCCGCCCGCGTCGGTGGACACGGGCTGCACGAAACGTCCGTCGCTGAAGTCCGCATTCGGGTCGGCGACGAGCGCGAAGCCCTCATCGGCCCAGGCCTGCATGAGCGCATTGCTCAAGGGGCGCTGCGGCGATGGCGCCTGGCGCGACACCGCGATCGCGCCCGCATCGTCGCAATGCAGGCTGGCGTCGGCCGCCTCCAGGCGGCGGAACTGGGGCTCGACCTCGCGCCAGCTCCAGCCCTCAGCACCACTGGCCGCCCATTCGTCGTAGTCGGCCGCCACGCCGCGCAGCGCGACCATCGCATTGATCGACGACGAGCCGCCCACCACACGGCCCTGCGGCACCCGCGCCGCGCGGGGCTCCGCGCCGCCGACGATCTGTCCGCGCAGGCCGGGCCACTGCAGGCCGGCGTCGTAGGCAGACAGCGGATAGGGGTGGCGGATGTCCGGTGTCTCCATCGGCCCCAGGTCCATCCCGGCCTCGACCAGCAGCACGCGGCAGGTGGCGTCGTCCGACAGGCGGCGCGCCACGATGCAGCCCGCCGAGCCTGCCCCGATCACGATCACGTCATAGTTCTCTCGCATGCCCCGACCTTAGGCCGGCACGGCCGCGTTCGATCCACGCAAAAGCGATGGCTGCCATCGGAAATGCGGTTGGCCAACATCCGCCGACGCCTTGCCGCATCGCTATGCTTGCGGCCATGGACAGCAGCCTGCTCGACACCGAAGCCGCCCGCCATTTCTTGGCCGTGGCGCAGGCGCAGAGCATGTCGGGCGCGGCGCTGGCGCTGGGCACGACCCAGTCCAACGTGTCGGGCCGCATCGCGCGGCTGGAGGCGCAGGCCGGCTGCGCACTGCTGCGCCGCCACAACCGGGGTGTGGGCCTGACCAGCGCCGGCGAGGCCCTGCTGCCGCATTGCCGGGAGCTGGTGCGGCTGGCCGCGCAGGCCATGGCCTCGGTCCAGCGGGCGACGCTCGGGCAGCCCGAGCTGCGCATCGGGGCCTACCACACGGCGACCGCATCCCTGGTGCCGCGCTTGCTGTCGGGCTTCATGCGCAAGAACCGCGGTGTGCGTTTGACCGTGCATGCCGGAACGACCGAAGAGGTGCGCGCGCAACTCAACGACGAGGATGTGGACTGCGCCTTTCTGGTCGGCGCTGCGGTCGACACGGGGCTGACCGTGCACGCCCGCTTCAGCGAGGAGATCGGGTGGCTGGTCAAGGCCGGCACGGTGCGCCCGGGTGGGCGGGCGCTCCTGCAGGTCCTGGCCGAACTGCCGATCTACTCGGTGCGGCGCGGCACGCTGTACGAGTCCTCGGTGCGTCAGCTGTTCCAAGATGCCGGCATCACGCCGGCGATGCCGCTGTTCCAGGAGGCGGGGTCCACCGAGATCCTGCGCGAAATGCTGGCTTTGGGCGGCTGCTTCACCCTGGCCAACCGCAGCGTGTTTGCCCACGAGATCGACACGGGCGTGCTCGAGTTCCATGCCACCGGTGCACCACTTCCGCGGCAGCAGCCGGTCCTGGTCACCAAGCGCGGCCAGGCGCTGCCCGACATTCCGCGCGCCTTTGTCCAGTTCGCGCAGACCAGGCTGCGCTGAGCGTTCAGCGCCTGAGCGCCGTGAACGCCGCGAACTCCCAGCGGCGCATGGCCAGCAGCAGCGTGTAGCCCTCGCGCTCGGCCTCGGGCAGCTTCTGGTCGGCCAGGTGCTGCTGCGCGAAGTCCTGGGCCACGCGCTGTAGGCGTTCGAGGAAGGCCGGCGCCAATGCCCGGCCGATCGCGCCGTGCACGAGCAACAGGCCTTCGCCGGGACCGTCGAAGCCGCCCGCGTAATAGTCCAGCAGCACGTCCTCGCGGAAGAAGTCCATGACCGGCCCGTGCGGCCGCCAGCGGAAGGTCTTGGCCAGCTTGAGCCGGTAGCGGTTCAGGGGGCGCAGCTCGATGATGCCCAGCCGGTCCAGCTGCGCGAGGTGGCGCACGCACTCGGCCTCGCTGAGCCGGTAGGCCGCCACGATCTGCTCCAGCGTCCACTGGCTCAGCACGCAGATGGCCACCAGCAGCAGCTTCTTGTCGGCAACCACGGCGCGCTCCTGGTCCTCGCGCAGCTCGGCCAGCAGCGGCTGTGCGTCGGCCACGCGGCGCGCGAGGTCGGCGAAGTCGAGCTTGAGCGCGCGACAGATCGCGTCCACGCGCGACAGCGGCATGTCGCCCTTGGCCAGCATGCGCTTGACGCTGGATTCGGCCATGCCCAACGCGCGGGCCAGGTCGGCGTAGGTCATGCCGGCCTGCTTGAGCTCCTGCTTGACGGCGGTGACGAGGCTGGCTGTGGTACTCATGGAGGGCGTTGATCGGGACGGTATCGCCGCATGCTACCGAAGGTCGCGCACAGCGGACCTGCGTGCACTCTGCGCCATCGCGCATGCGCCGCTGCGGCATCGTGCGCGGCATGCCCGATCTTTCCCGCCGCATCTTCCTGGGCGCCCTGGCCGGCGCCGCATTGCCCGCGGGCGCGGTCTGTGCCCCCGATCCCCGGACGGTCTGCAATCTGTCTGAATTGCACTCCGTCACGACGGCCGGCGTCCAGGCCGTGCACGACGCGGACGAGGTGCGCCAGGCTTTGCGGCGCTGGCCTGGCAGTGTCAGCGTGGGCGGTGGCCGCTACAGCATGGGTGGCCAGACCGCGCTGGCGGGGGGCCTGCAACTGGACATGCGGCACATGAACGGTCTGGTGGCGCTCGACGCCGCGGCACGCACGGTGCGCGTGCAGGCCGGCATGCGCTGGCGCGCGCTGCAGGCGCTGATCGATCCGCTGGACCTGGCCGTGCGCACCATGCAGAGCTACGCCAACTTCACGGTGGGCGGTTCGGTGTCGGTGAACTGCCATGGCCGCTATGTGGGCCACGGCGCCATCGCGGCCAGCGTGCGCGCACTGCAGCTCGTGCTGCCCGATGGCAGCATCGTCGAGACCTCGCGCACGCGCGCGCCGGAGCTGTTCCGTGCGGCGCTGGGTGGCTACGGCGCCGTCGGCGTCATCACCGAGGTGGAGCTGGCGCTGGACGAGAACATGCGCATCGAGCGCCATGCGCAGGCCGTTGCGCTCGATGACTACCCGGCCTGGTTCGCCAGCCAGGTCCTGGCCGATCCCGCTGCGCTGCTGCACAACGCCGACCTCATGCCTGCGGACTTCACGCAGCCCCAGGCCATCACCTGGCGGCGCAGCCAGGCCGCATTGACCGAGCCTGGGCGGCTGCGGCCAGTGGGTGGCCGCCACCTGGCCGAGCGCGCGGCGCTGTGGGCCTTGACCGAGTTGGGTGTGGGGCCGGCCGTGCGGCGCCATGTCGTGCAGCCCTGGCGCGACCGGCCCGCCGTGGTCTGGCGCAACCACGAGGCCAGCCGCGATGTGGCCGAGCTCGAACCTGCGCAGCGCGACACCAGCACCTATGTGCTGCAGGAGTACTTCGTGCCGCCAGCCCGTCTGGTGCCGTTCGTGCGCGCGATGGCGCCCTTGCTTGCGCCGCAGCCCACGCATGCCACCGTGAACGTGTCGATCCGCCATGCACCTGCCGACCCGGACAGCCTCATGGCCTGGACGGGCGCCGATGGCGAAGGCGTTTTTTGCTGCGTGCTCTATGTGAAGCAGCGCACCACGCCGGCTGCGCAGCAGGCCGTGGCCGCGTGGACGCGTGCCCTGGTCGCCCTGGCATTGGCGCACGGTGGCCGCCACTACCTGCCCTACCAGCCGCATGCCTCGCAGGCGCAGCTCGAGGCCGCCTATCCCCCGGCCGCGACGCTGCGCCGGTTGCGGCGCGAGATCGGCGCGCAGCGTCTGTCCAACAGCCTGTGGCAAGGCTATGGCGTCTGAGAACGTGTCCACGACCGGTCCGACGCCGCAGCGCAGCCGTTAGCATCGTGTCGCGCGCTGCGCGGCCGCAAGCCTGGCCATGTCCGTCCACCCCGCTGGTTCGCCCGTTTTCCATGACAACCGCAACTCCTGCTCCGGCCCCGCACGACGCCCACCCCAACCAGTTCGCGCTGCTGCGCCAGCGGCGCTTCGCGCCGTTCTTCTGGACGCAGTTCTCGGGTGCGGCCAACGACAACCTGTTCAAGTTCGCCTTCACGGTCATGGTGACCTACCAGCTCAGCGTGGCCTGGCTGCCGCCGGCCATGGCGGGCCTCGTGATCGGCGCGCTGTTCATCCTGCCCTTTTTGCTGTTCTCGGCCACCAGCGGGCAGCTGACCGACAAGCTGCCCAAGACCCAGGTGATCCGCTTCGTCAAGAACCTGGAGATCGCCATCATGGCCGTGGCGGCGCTGGGCTTCCTGTCGGGCAGCGTGGCGCTGCAGGTGCCGCTGCTCTTGGCCTGCACCTTTCTGATGGGCCTGCACTCCACGCTGTTCGGGCCGGTCAAGTTTGCCTATTTGCCGCAGGTGCTGTCCGAGCGCGAGCTGACGGGCGGCAACGGCATGGTGGAGATGGGCACCTTCGTGGCCATCCTGCTCGGCAACATCGTGGGCGGGCTGCTGATCGCGCTGCCCGATGTCGGCCGCGGCTACGTGGCCATCGGCTGCGTGGGCCTGGCGCTGCTGGGACGGCTCGCGGCCCAGGGCATTCCGCAGCTGCCGGCCACCGATCCGCAGCTGCGCATCAACTGGAACCCGGTCAGCGAGACCTGGCGCAACCTCCAGCTCGCGCGCGGCAACACCGTGGTGTTCCGCTCGCTCCTGGGCATCAGCTGGATGTGGTTCTTCGGCGCCGTGTTCCTGAGCCAGTTCCCGAGCCTGGCCAAGGAGGTGCTGCATGGCGACGAGCATGTGGCCTCGCTGCTGCTCGTGGTGTTCTCCATCGGGATTGCGATCGGCTCGCTGCTCTGCGAGGTGCTGAGCCGACGCCATGTGGAGATCGGCCTGGTGCCGCTGGGCGCGATCGGCATGAGCGTGTTCGGCGTGGACCTGTACTTCGCGCTGCGCGGCCTGCCGGCATCCGGCCTCATGGGCCTGGCGGAATTCCTGGCCCGGCCCGCGCACTGGCGCGTGATGGCCGATCTGGCGATGCTGGCGCTGTCGGCCGGCCTGTACAGCGTGCCCATGTACGCGCTGATCCAGCTGCGCAGCCCGGCCACGCACCGCGCCCGCATCATCGCGGCCAACAACATCCTCAACGCGCTGTTCATGATCGCCAGCAGCCTGATCGCGGGCGCATTGCTGGGGGCGGGCTTCACGGTACCGCAGGTGTTTTTGTTCACGGCGCTGGCCAATGCCGTCGTGGGGCTGTACATCTTCCTGCTGGTGCCCGAGTACCTGCTGCGCTTCGTCGCCTGGGGGCTCTCGCATGTGGTCTACCGCTTCCGCGTGCGCGGCGATGCCCACATTCCGCTCACGGGGCCGGCCGTGCTGGTCTGCAACCACGTGAGCTTCGTCGATGCCATCTTGCTGATGGCGGCGAGCCCGCGGCCGATCCGCTTCGTGATGGACCACCGCATCTTCCGCGTGCCCGTGCTGGGCTGGCTGTTCCGGCTGGCCAAGGCCATTCCGATCGCGCCGCAGAAGGAGGACCCTGCGACCTACGCCGCGGCCATGGCGGCCGCCGCCCAGGTGTTGCGCGAGGGCGACCTGCTGGGCATCTTTCCCGAAGGCGGCATCACGCGCGACGGGCAGCTGCAGCCCTTCAAGGGCGGCGTGGCCAAGATCCTGGCCCAGGCCGGCGCGGACGGACTGGCCGTGCCCGTCGTGCCCATGGCGCTCAGCAAGCTGTGGGGCTCGTACTTCAGCCGCATCGAAGCGGCCGGTGCCATGGTGCGGCCGTTCCGGCGCGGGTTCTGGAACCGCGTGGGCCTGGACGTGGGGGCCGCGCTGCCCGCCGCGGCTGCCACGCCCGAGGCGCTGCAGGGTCGGGTGGCGGCGTTGTTGAACGACGGTATCCGTTAGCGATACTTTCGGTTCAATTCAAGGGCGTCGGACCAGAAATCCGGCGCTTTTTGCATGGCCCTGCCGGACATTCGGGTCCTCATCCACTGCGAACCGAGGACTGCATGACCCCCTTTTCCCACCGCGACACCCGTGCCTGGACCCTGCAGGCCTGGACTTCGTTTGGTCTGGCCACGGCCTGTTGCGCGCTCGGCCTGGCCTGGCTGCCGGGCCAGGACCTGGACCGCGCCTTCATGGTCATGGGCTATCTGTTCTGCCTGAGCGCGGCCTTCGTGCTGTCCAAGTTCGTGCGCGACCAGGCGCGCGACGTGGCGGGCGCAGCTGCGGGTGGCGACACGCCGATGTTCCGCCTCGTGGTGTGGGGCGGCTTCGCGGCGGCGATGGCACTGACGGCCTGGGGCCTGTGGCGCATGCAGGTCAGCGGCAGCTACAAGGCCTTTCTGGGCATCGCCTGGCTGTACCTCATCAGCAGCGGCTTCACGCTGGCCAAGACGCTGCGCGACCGGCACGATGCCGATGCGACCGAAGCACCCGCGCAGACCCAAGACGCCGCCTGACCCGATCACTCCGAGGAGAACCCCCATGTTCCAACGCTGCATCTCGTTGTGCCTGGCCCTGGCCTGCTGCATCGGCGGCCCCACGGTGCAGGCGCAAGACCTCTCTGCGGCCAGCGCGCTGTCCGCGCTGCCGCTGGCCTCGGTCGCCGTCGGCGCCAGCGCCGTCGTTGCGGTACCGGTCGCGCTGGCCAGCTCGGGCGCCGTGCTCGTGGTCAAGACCGTGGAGTCCACGTCGCGCGGAACGGTCTATGTGCTCGAGCGCGTGTCCGATGGCGCACGCGCCACGGTCCAGGTCAGCGGCCGCGGCGCCCGGGCGGCTGCGCTGGTGTCCGGCGCGACCGTGGTGGTCACAGTGGTCGGTGCGGGCGTGCTGCTGTCGGCGGCGGGCGAGGCGATCGCCTTCATCCCGAACGCGCTGGGCCAGGCCCTGCTGCACGACGAGCGCATCACGCGCTGAGGAGCAGCCCGCCATGCGACATCTGTTTCTGCGCTGCGTGCTGCTGCTGGCCGTGCTGCTGCCCGCCGTGGCCCAGGCCGGCCGCTCCTGCGATGCCCAGCAGCCGCCGCGCGCCGAGGCCGTTCTGCGCGGCCTGCAACTGGCCGAGCGCACGCTGGCCGCGCTCGACGCGAGCGGTGCCGAGGTCGTGGTGCTGGCGCGCGCGGGCCAGGACCTGAGCCGCCACGGTCTGCGCTACTCGCACCTGGGCTTTGCCTTCCGCACGGCCGAGCAGCGCTGGCATGTGCTGCACAAGCTCAACCAGTGCGGCACGGCCGAGGGCGAGCTCTACGAGCAGGGCCTGGGCCCGTTCTTCCTGGACGACCTGTGGCGCGACGAGGCCGCCTGGGTCGTGCCCAACCCCGATGTGCAGGCCCGGCTGCTGGCGCTGCTGCGCGATCCTGCGCGCGCCACGCGGCTGCACCACCGGCCCTACAGCATGGTCAGCTATGCCTGGGGCGCCCAGTACCAGCAATCCAACCAATGGGCGATCGAGACGCTGGCCGCCGCCATGGAGCCTGGCACCATCGCAAGCCGCACGCAGGCCCAGGCCTGG
This sequence comes from Pseudorhodoferax sp., assembly GCA_035544335.1. Taxonomy (GTDB): domain Bacteria; phylum Pseudomonadota; class Gammaproteobacteria; order Burkholderiales; family Burkholderiaceae_C; genus Pseudorhodoferax. Next base: position 602 of record DATKFT010000801.1, on the reverse strand, counting down.
CTGCAATCCAAGGGCTACCGGCCGACCGTCCTGAAGCTCGGCCCGCTCACGCGCCTGGGCGGCCGCATGAGCGCTGCCAACATCGCCTTCGACGACCATCCGAACGCCAAGCGCTTTGCCGACCAGATCGAGACCGTGACGGTCGACTCGGTTTTCGCCTGGATGCCGCGCGCGGGCCTGGGCGCCGCCCCGGTCGTCCTGCAACCCTGACAAGCGAGAAGCCATGAGCAATGCACTGAGACTCTCCGAAAAATGGTTCCGCCGCGGCCTGTGGCTCGTGGCCTTCGTGTTCGCCAGCTTCCTGATCGGCCTGGGTGGCAGCCTGGTCGGCGACCTGCCGCAGGTCGAGGGCACGCTGGAGGTCGAGGCCTTCGTCGACCAGGCCGCTGCCGCGCCGCTGCGCGGGCAACTGCGCGAAGGCGAACGCATCGCGCAACAGAGCAGCGCCGAGCGCGAGCAGGCCGAACTGGCACTGGAGGTGGCGCAGCAGGCCAGCACCGCCGCCCGCGAGACCTTCACGAACTGGCTGGCGACGCGCCGCGCGACCGCGCAACCCGACCAGGACACCGAACTGATCGCGCGCACGCAGGCGCTCGACGCGC
>DATKFT010000800.1:0-3476 GCA_035544335.1 Pseudorhodoferax sp. | reverse complement strand
CTCGCTGCACCAGCTCGCGCGCGATGCGGGCTTCGGCGCCGTGCTGTCCAAGCCCGTGACCGCCGGCCTGCTGCGCGACACCTTGCTGCGGCTCGTGAGCGGCGCGGCCACCGTCGAGACGGACGCCAGGCCGCAGACCCTGCTGGCCAGCACGGCCGGTGCGCGCGTGCTGCTGGCCGAGGACAACCTGGTCAACCAGGAGGTGGCCGTGCAGCTGCTGCGCGCGGCGGGCGTCAGCGTGGAGGTCGCCAGCGACGGTGCCCAGGCCCTGCAGATGGTGCGCAGCCGGCCCTACGACCTCGTGCTCATGGACGTGCAGATGCCGCAGCTGGACGGACTGGAGGTCACGCGGCGCATCCGGCGCGAACCGGCGCTGGCGCAGCTGCCCATCGTGGCCATGACCGCGAACGCGTTCCCCGAGGACCGCCAGGCCTGCCTGGATGCGGGCATGAACGAACACCTGGCCAAGCCCGTCGATCCGCGCGAGCTGCATGCCGCGCTGCTGCGCTGGCTGCCGACCCGGCTGGGCGAGGGCCGCGCGCCGGCGCCGCTGTTGCTCGCGGCGCCGGCGCCGGCTGCGGCACCGCTTGCGCCGCTTGCACCGCCGGTGACGCCCTCCGTTGTGCCGCCTGCTGCCACCACCGCCGCGGCACCGCAAGGCGCCCCCGCTTCGGGGTCCACAGCAGCGCCCACCACAGCGCCCCCAACAGCGCCTGCCGCAGCGCCGGCCAGCGCCGGCGCGATCCTGCAGCGCATGGCGCTGCTGATCGACCTGCCGCAGGCGCTGGAGTACGCCGCGGGCCAGCCCGACATCCTGCTGCGCGTGCTGCAGCAGTTCGTGACCCACTATGCCGACACCGGCGCGCTGCTCGAACGCCAGCGCGACGCCGGCGACCGCACGGCCCTGGCCCGCAGCCTGCACGGCCTGCGCGGGGTCGTGGGCATGATCGGCGCGGGCCGGCTGCGCGGCATGACCGTGGCCGTCGAGGCCGCGCTCGGCAGCGATGCGCCGCTGCAGGACCTGCAGGAGCCGGTGGCCACCTTGCGGACCGAGCTCGACGCGCTGGTGGCCGCCGTGGCGCAGCGCCTGCGCTGATCAGCCGCCGGCCAGGCGTTCGAAGCGGTAGCCGAATCCGTACACCGAGACCAGCTTCCAGCCGTGGCTGCCATCGAGCTTGAGCTTGCGCCGCAGCCGGCTCACATGGGTGTCCACGGTGCGGGCATCGACATCGGTGGAGATGCCCCAGACCTTGTCGAGCAGGTAGTCGCGCGACAGCAGCTTGCCCATGTTCTGGAACAGGCAGACCGCGAGGTCGAATTCCTTTTGCGTGAGCTCCATGGCCTGGCCGGCCATGGCCAGGCGCTGGCGCGTGATGTCGATCTCGTAGTCGCCCGCGCGCAGCACCGGCAGCGTGCCGGGGCGGGCGCGGCGTGAGGCCGCCGTGATGCGCGCGAGCAGCTCCAGCGGCTTGGCCGGCTTGACGATGTAGTCGTCGGCGCCGGCCTCCAGCGCGGCCACCACCACGGGCTCCTCTTCGCGCGCCGTGATCACGATGCAGGGCAGCTGCCAGCCGATGTTCTTGCGCACCCACTGCAGCACCTCGCCGCCGTTGCCGTCGGGCAGCATCCAGTCGATCAGCGCCAGGTCGAAGCTGGCGGCCTGCGCGCCCGCGTGGAACGCGGCTGCCGTCTCGAAGCTCTGGCAGCTGTGGCGGCCCTGCTGCACCAAGAGCGTGAGCAGCTCGCGCTGCACGGGGTCGTCTTCCAGGATGGCGATGTGCATGGCGGTTTCCTCCAAGACTGTTCGGTGCCGTCGTCGCGCGTGGTCCGGTGCTGCAGGCGGGCGGGTTGCCGTGGCGTTGCGGGGGCGGTGCGGTGGCCCGCGATCACAATCGCGCTCCATCTGTCACTCCCTGGAGAACGCAACCCATGCAAACCAGCCACCTGACCCTGGCCTACTGGTGCCTGTTGGCCGCTGCCTTGCTGCCCTATCTGACGGCCTGGATCGCCAAGGCGGGCGCCTTCGGCCTGGGCGACAACCATGCGCCGCGCGACTGGGCGGCGCGCCAGGGCGGCTGGCGGGCCCGTGCGCTGGCGGCGCAGAACAACGGCTTCGAAGGCCTGCCGCTGTTCATGGCCGGTGTGCTCGCGGCCCACCAGTTCGGCGCCGAGCAGGCGCGCATCGACGCGCTGGCGCTGGCCTATGTGCTGCTGCGCGTGGTCTACGTCTCGCTGTACATCCGGGACCGCAGCACGCTGCGCAGCCTGGTCTGGGCCCTGGGGCTGGCGGCGAGCGTGGGGCTGTTCTTCGTGCGCTGACATCAGAAGCTCACGTCGACGACCACGTTGTCGGTGTAGGTGCCGGCCGCCGGACTGGGCTGGTCCTGGTAGATGCGGGCCGTGTACGGAATGGTCTGCACGCTGGCGCCCGTGGCCGGCGCCGGCCCGTCGGCGCGGGCCGTGCCCGCGCTGCCCCAGACGGTGTTGTCGGCCTTGAAGATGTCGTAGGCCAGGCGCGCGCTGCCCGCAGCCATGCGCCTGCGCCCGCCGCTCGCGTAGCCGCCGGCCGACAGGCCCACCGTGTAGACCATGTCGCGGCTGCATTGCAGGCTGATGTTCTGCGAGACCGTGGGGAATGCGCTCAGCAAGGGCGCGGCGCCGAAGTTCACGGGCGGGGCCGTGATCGTGCAGTCGTTGCTGACCGTCAGCGAGACCAGCACCGAGCGCGTGGTCGTGCCGTTGTTGGGCACGCCCACGCAGACGCCCAGTACGCCGATCAGGCCTTCGCAGATGTTGGCGTAGGTCCAGGTGACCTGCACGGTGTCGGTGTAGACACCGGCCGGGATGTTGGGCCCCGGCGTGGTGGCGATGTACAGCGGAATGCTCGTGCTGCTGCCCGCGGTCAGCAGGGCGACCAGGTTGGCGCCGTTGAGATCGACCACCAGCGCGCCGCTGCTGTAGCCCGAGCTGTAGCCCGTGTTGCTGTAGATCTGGTAGGGAATCTGCTGGCTGCCGTTCTTGAGCGTGAGGCCGCTCGTCGCCGCCTGGATCCGGCCGCGCAGCGTGGGCTGGCCATTGGCCAGCGCCAGCACCACGCCCGTGCAGTTGAACGCGAAGCTGGCCGTGCCGGTCACCGCGGGGCCGCCGGCCACGCGCTGCGTGGCCACGCTGGGCAGCAGGCCGCCGGTCTCGCTCATCGTGCAGGCCTGTGCGGCCAGGGGCAGCAGGGCGGCGGCGCTGAAGAGCAGGGCGCACAGGACAGGGGGGCGTGGCATGGCAGCGTGTTCCGAAAGATGCGCTCAGGGCCAGCGGCCCAGCAGGGCCGTGGAGGGCAGGCTCTGGCACGCGAGCGGGCCGATGCGGGCCACGCCGCGCTGGTCGTCGGCCAGCCTGAAGCGCACGCGGCAGCTGTCGAAGCCCAGGCCGCGCACCAGCAGTTCGTTGTCCTGCGCCAGGCCTTCCAGGTAGACCTGCCC
>DATKFT010000799.1:0-3233 GCA_035544335.1 Pseudorhodoferax sp. | reverse complement strand
GGCCAGGATAGCCGCGGCCTCCGAGGCGTTCTGTCAGACGAGGCCTCCAATCCCGCAACCAGGCTCGGGGAAGCACGGCGGGCAGTTCCAGGGGGCCGCCAGATGGGCCGGCTTGCACCCGGCCGTGCCCCCCGCCCTGCGCTAGAGATCGAGCACGAGCCGGGCGGACTTCGCCCGCGAGCAACAGGGAAGGAAGTGGTCGTTGCGGGCTTGCTCGTCCGGCGTGAGGAACATGTCGCGGTGGTCCGGAACACCGTCGAGCACGCGGGTCAGGCAGGTTCCGCAGACCCCTTGCTCGCAAGAGACCGGAACCGCGATGCCCGCCTGTGCGAGCGCCTGAACGACAGTCTGCTCCTGCGGCACGGTGACCACGCGCCCGCAGCGCGACAGCACCACGTCGAAGCTTGCGCCGGTGGCGGACGCCACCGGGGCTGCGCCGAAGAACTCGTAGTGGATCTGCGAGGGGGGCCAGCCGGCAGCGCGGGCCGTGGCCAACGCCGCCTCCATGAAACCCTGCGGGCCGCAGACAGAGAGATGCAGTCCTTCCTGCGGCCGGGCCAGCAGGGTCTGCAGGTCAAGCTTCTGTCCGGGCGGACCATCGTCGAAATGGAAGTGGACCTGGGCGGCGAAGCCGGCCTGCGCGATGTGGCTCTCGAATGCCGTGCGCGCGCGGGACCTGGTGCCGTAGTGCATCTCGAACGGCAACGCGGCGGCCGCCAGCTGCTCGGCCATGCACAGGATGGGCGTGATGCCGATCCCGCCAGCCAGCAGCAGATGCGCCTTGGCGGCAGGCGCCAGCGCGAAGTGGTTCCGAGGGGGGCTGATGCGGAGCTGCTGGCCCTCGCGTATGCGTTCGTGCATGGCCTGCGAGCCCCCGCGCGAGGCGGGCGCTCGCATGACCGCGATCAGGTAGCGGTGCGTCTCGGACGGCGCGTTGCACAGCGAATACTGGCGGACCAGTGCCGGTCCGAGCACGACGTCGACATGGGCGCCGGCGGAGAACGCCGGCAGCGCCGCGCCATCGGCGGCGACGAGTTCGAAGCTGTCGATGTCCTCGGCCTCCCGCGTTCTTCTGGAGACCCTGACATTGAGCAGGTCTGGCTGGTGGTGCATGTGCTGGTCTGCGGCTCAGGGCCGCGCCTCGAATTCGCGCGCCATGGCCTGGTGCAGGATGCGCCAGCCCTCGCTGTGCCGCACGAGCCGTGCATTCACGACGAGCAGCATGGCCGGCGCCTGCAGCGGCGCCGGGATGCTGCGCGCCGTGCCTCCATCGTGCCGGTAGACCGTGATGTAGAGCCGTGCCTGCGCCTGGTCCGCGTTGGCCGCGGTCACGAGCAGGTTGCTGACCACGTGTCGCACGACCTGGGTGGTCGGGCGCTGCTGCAGCTCGGCCACGATGGCCTCGCGGCCGGCCAGCGTCTTGCCCGCCCGCACCCAGACGCCATCGGGCGTGAACAGCGCGGCCATGCCGGCGTAGTCCCAGGCGTCGAAGGCGTCGTAGAAGCGCAGCATGAGCTGGCTGCAGTCCCACTCGACCGCGCGTTCCGTCGTGCGGTCCATTCAGGTCTCCAGCTGCGCGTTGACGGCCAGCATGATCTTGCCCGTGTGCTGCCCGCTTTCCATGAGCGCATGGGCCTGTGCGGCTTCTTCGAGCGCGAAGATGCGGTGCACGACGGGCTGCAGCCGTGGTGCTGACAGGTGCGGCCACCAGTGGCGTTCCAGCGCGGCCGCCAGGCCGGCCTTGTAGGCGGTGCTGCGCGGGCGCAAGGTGGAGCCCAGGATGGCGGCCCGCTTGCGCAGGATCTTGACCACGTCGATGCTGGCCTGCGCGCCGCCCATGAAGGCGATCAGCGCGATGCGGCCATCGAGCGCGAGGGCCTCGAGGTCGCGTTCCAGATAGGGGCCTGCCACCATGTCGAGCACCACGTCCAGGCCCTTGCCGCCCGTGAAGTCCAGGGCCGTCGCCACGAAGTCCTCGTCGCGGTAGCGCACCACGCGTTCGGCGCCGGCCTGCAGGCAGGCTTGCGCCTTGGCCGCGTCGCCGACCGTCGTCATCACGCGCGCGCCCAGTGCCGATGCCATCTGGATCGCGGCCAGGCCGATGCCGCCCGCGCCGCCATGGACCAGAAAGCTCTCGCCCGCTTGCAGGCGCGCGCGCTCGAACACGTTGTCCCAGACCGTGAAGCAGGTCTCGGGCAGCGCGGCCGCCTGCACCAGCGACAGGCCCGCCGGGATGGGCAGGCAGTGCGCGGCCGGCACGGCGCAGAACTCGGCATAGCCGCCGCCCGGCACGAGCGCGCAGACCAGGTCGCCGACCTGCCAGCGTGCGACGTCCGGCCCCAGCGCGGCCACACGTCCGGCGACCTCCAGGCCGATGATGGGCGAGGCCCCGGGCGGGGGCGGGTAGCGGCCGATGCGCTGGGCGCAGTCGGGCCGGTTCACGCCGGCGTAGGCCACTTCCAGCAGCAGCTCGCCGGCACCCGGCGTGGGCCGGGCGCAGGTGGCCGCGCGCAGCACCTCGGGACCGCCGCCGTCGCCATGGTCGATGTAACGCATGCGGTCCTCCATCACATGGGCCGCCACAGCGCGCGTGCGCGTTCGGCGATGCGCGCGGCGTCGGGGATCAGCGCGGCCTGCAGCTGCGGCGCGGCCGGCATGCGGCAGTCGTCGACGCCCAGGCGCTGGACCGGCGCGGCCAGCTGGCCGAACAGCTCGGCCTGCACGCGCATGCCGATCTCGGCGCCGAAGCCGCCCGTGACATTGGCCTCGTGCACGACGAGCAGGTGGCGCGTGCGGCGCACGCTGGCCATCAGCGTGGGCCAGTCGAACGGCGCGATCCAGCGCGCGTTGACGACCTCGGCCGAGATGCCCTCGGCCTGCAGCTGATCGGCGGCCGCCAGGGCCTGGTGCAGCATCGCGCCCCAGGTCACGATCGTCAGGTCGCGGCCCGGGCGCGCGATGTGCGCGCCCGCTGCGGCTTCGACCGGGCCGTCGACCACGACATCCTGCTCGGCGCCGTGGTAGAGCGCGCGGTTCTCGATGACCAGGGTCGGGTCGTCGCTGTGGATGGCCGCGAGCAGCATGCTGTAGGCGTCCTGCGCCGTGGCCGGGATGCCCACGCGCAGGCCGGGCACATGCGCATACAGGGCTTCGAGGTTCTGCGAGTGCTGGGCACAGGAGCCCGGCGTCGCGCCCTGCTGGGTGCGGATGGTCAGCGGCGCCGTGAGCCGGCC
>DATKFT010000798.1:0-2256 GCA_035544335.1 Pseudorhodoferax sp. | reverse complement strand
TCGGGCCGCAGCGCGATGGCGCGCACGCGGCCGGCCGCGTGCGCGTAGCGGCCTTCGGCGTCCACCTTGGCCTGCCAGGCCAGCGGCGCGGCCGCACTGCGGTGCAGCGAGGCCTCCCAGTACGACCGCAGCCGGCCCAGGAAGCGCCGGCGGTCGCGCTCGCCGGCCAGCGACCACAGCTGCGGCACATGCATGCGGATGGCCGGCACCAGGCGCTGCCAGTTCTCGCCCTGCCGGCGCATCGCATGGCGCTGCACGCGGATCTGCGCGAGCAGATCGCGCAGCGAGACCGCGTCCGGCTGGTAGCGCAGGAAGTCGGGCCAGGGTGCCACGTCCTCGCGCGCACGCACGCCCTGGCCGCGCCGGCTCAGCACCGTGTGGCGGCCGCGAAAGCCCGCCTTCTCGGCCATGATGAGTCCGTCCAGCGCGCTGAGGCCCGATCCCAGGTAGACGATGTGTTCGTGCTGCGGCGCGCTGTCCCAGGCCTGGGCCTGCCAGATGTCGTCCACGTAGCGCGGCGAGGCGGCCACGCCAGCACCGGCCTCGAAGGCCTGGCGCGCGAGCGGCCGCGCGAAGATGCCCGTGGCCAGCACGAGCTCGTCGGCGACATGCTGGCTGTCGTCGTCCAGGAACACGCGCCAGCGCTGCGTGTGCGCAGCGTCGCCACTGCCCGCTGCGTCTGCCCCTGGCTGCGCGACGACATCGAGCGCACGGGCGCACAGGTGGCGGAACTCCACGAGGCTGGCGCTGCGCGCGAGCGCCGTGGCCAGCGTGGCGCGCAGGTAGGCGCCATAGACCTGGCGCGGCGGCATGCTGTCTTCGAGCGGTACGCCGGGCGGTGGCTGCCAGCCGCCCAGATGGCCGAGCGCCGTGCCTGCGCGCAGCCAGCGCACGAGGTGGTCGGGCTCGTCGTCGTAGACGCTGAACAGCTTCGCGAGGCCGTTGACCAGGTGCTCGGGGTGCGCGGTGCCGTAGGCGATGCCCAGGCCCAGCTCGGCGCGCGATTCGACGATGGACAGGCGGATGGGCCGCTGCACATCCTTGAGGATGCGCAGCGCGACGGCGGTGCCGGCGAGGCCTCCGCCGATGATCAGCACATGGGGCCTGGCGTCGCTTGCTTGCATGGTGAGGGGGTCCTGTGGCGGGAGGGCTGGAAACGAGGCGGCAGAATAGGACAGACAGGTCCGTCTACCTACGAAGCGATCCGCATATGCGCATGCGCCGACCGAGCAAGCGCCGCGCGGCCTGTGCGCACGCGTCCGCGCGCGTGCGGCGCAGCGCCGACGCGGGGTTTCAGGCCGGCAGCAGGCCGCCGGCCGTGCGCGCGGCCAGCCGCACGGCCAGCGGATCGCCGTGCACGGCCACGCCGGACAGCGCACCGTCGTACAGCAGCGCGAGCTGGCGCGCCAGCGTCTTGTGCCGGGCCGCAAGCTCAGGGCCCAGCGCGGCGACGAACAGCGTGACCACGGCCTCCTTGTGCGCACGCACGACCGCGACCACCTCGGCGCTGTGGCCGTACTCGCTCAGCGCGAGCAGAAACGCGCAGCCGCGAAAGCCGCCCGAGGCCACGCGCGACTCCAGCCAGCCGAACAGCGCGCGCACGCGTGCGGCGGCACCCGCGCGCGCCGTGGCCAGCGCGACCTGCATGCCGTCCAGCACCTGCGCGTGCCGGCGGCGCAGGTAGTCCACGACCAGCTGCTCCTTGGTCGGGAAGTGGTGGTACAGCGTGGCCTTGGCCACGCCGGCCTGCGCGATCACGCGGTCCATGCCGACCGCGCGGATGCCCTCGCCATAGAACAGCGCGTCGGCGGTCTCCAGGATGTGCTGCCGCATGGGCGCACCGGCGGCCCGCGTCACGCCGGGAAGAAGCGGTTGCCCGGCCGCGGCAGCCCCAGGTGCTCGCGCAGCGTGGTGCCCGTGTAGGCGCGGCGGAAGATGCCGCGGCGCTGCAGCTCGGGCACCACCTTGTCGACGAAGTCCAGCAGCCCGCCCGGCAGCCAGGGGAACATGATGTTGAAGCCGTCGCTGCCGCCCGATTCCAGCCAATGCTGCATCTCGTCGGCGATCGACTGCGGCGTGCCCACGAAGGCCAGCCCCGCATAGCCGCCCAGGCGCTGCGCGAGCTGGCGCACCGTGAGCTGCTCGCGCCGGGCCAGTTCGATCGCGCGCTCGCGGCTGGTCTGGCTCGCGTTGGTCGGCGGGATCTCGGGCAGCGGCGCGTCGAGGTCCAAGCCCGACACATCGTGGCCCAGCGCG
>DATKFT010000797.1:0-4833 GCA_035544335.1 Pseudorhodoferax sp. | reverse complement strand
CGCGTGGCCGGGATGCGCCTGCCGCTGCAAGGCGTGCTGGTGGCGCGCCGCGTGCGCGGCCAGCGCGAGTTCGCGCTCGGCGTGCGGCAGGACCCGCAGTTCGGCACGGCCGTGATGGTCAGCGACGGCGGCAAGTACGTGGAGGCGCTGCGCGACTTCGTGGTGCTGGTCCACCCCTTCACCGAGCAGGAGGTGCTGGACCGCCTGGCCACGCTGCGCATCGCGCCGCTGCTCGACGGCGTGCGTGGCGAGCCACCGACCGACACCGCCGCCGTGGCCCGCGCCGCCGTGGCGCTGGGCCGGCTGGCCGCCGCCCATGCGGACCGCGTGGCCGCCATCGACCTGAACCCGCTGATCGCCGGTGCGCGCGGCCAGGGCGCCTGGGCCGTCGATGCCGTCGTGGAACTGAACGCGGAGAACCCCCATGCATGAGACCGACAACGACGCCGTGCGCGTCGAACGCCGCGGCGCCATCGCCATCGTGCGGCTGCACCGGCCGCAGGCCATGAACGCCGTCAACCCCGCGCTGCGCGCCGGCCTCACGCGCCAGCTGGCGCTGCTCGATGCCGACGACACCGTGCAGGCCCTGGTGCTGACCGGTGCGGGCGAGCGCGCCTTCTGCGCCGGGCAGGACCTGGAGGAATCCGTTTCCATCGACACCCACAACCTGGCCGACTGGCTGAACCGCCAGCACGCCATGTACCAGGCCGTGCGCGACGTGCGCAAGCCCATCGTGGCGGCGCTCAACGGCACGGCCGTGGGGGCCGGCTTCCAGATGGCGCTGCTGTGCGACCTGCGCGTGGGCCACGCCGGGCTGCGCATGGGCCAGCCCGAGGTCAAGGCCGGGCTGGCCAGCATCGTGGGCTCCTACCTGATGTCGCTGCAGATCGGCCATGCGCTGAACCAGCAGCTCTCGCTGACCGGCGAGCTCATCGACGGCGCGCGCGCCCATGCGCTGGGCCTGGTCAACGAGCTGGTGGCAGCGCCGGCCGTGCTGGAGACCGCCATCGCACGCGCGCAGGCGCTGGCCGCCCTGCCCGGCGCCGCGCTGCGCACCACCAAGCAACGCTTTCGCGAGCGCACGCAGGCCGGCTTCGAGGAGGCCTGCTCGGCCGGCATCCGCTACCAGCTCGAGTGCTATGCCACCGGCGAGCCGCAGCGCGTGATGCGCAGCTTCCTGGCGCGCCGCCAGGCCGCCAGCTCCGCCAAGGAATGACCACCATGCAAGACCACACCGACCTCTTTCTCGACGGCGCCTGGACGCCGGCTGGCGGCAGCGACGCGCTGCCCGTGACCGACAGCTTCACCGAGGCCGTCAGCGCGCGCTACCGCAGCGCCAGCGCGGCCGACGTGGACGCCGCCGTGCGCGGCGCGCGGCGTGCGCTGCCTGGCTGGGCCGCGCTGCCGGTGGCCGAGCGCGCCGCCGCCGTGCGCCGCATCGCCGCCGCACTGCAGGGCGAGGCCGAGGCGCTGGCGCGGCTGATCGCGTCGGAGGTCGGCATGCCGCGCAAGCTGGCCGCGCGCATCCAGGTGGGCGCACCGCTGGCGGCCTGGGCGCGCTATGCCGACCTGGCCGAGGGCATGGCCTGGGAGCACCGCATCGGCCACTCGCTGGTGCAGCAGGTGCCGGTCGGCGTGGTGGCCTGCATCACGCCCTGGAACTACCCGCTGCACCAGATCACGGGCAAGGTGGCGCCGGCCCTGCTGGCCGGCTGCACCGTGGTGCTCAAGCCCTCCGAGCTGGCGCCGGGCAGCGCGTTCGCGCTGGCGCGCGCCGTGGCCGCCGCGGGCCTGCCGCCGGGCGTGTTCCAGCTCGTGCTTGGCACCGGCCCGGCCGTGGGCGAGCCGCTGCTGCGCCACCCGGGCGTGGACATGGTCTCGTTCACGGGCTCCACCCAGGCCGGCCGCCGCATCGCCGCGCTGGCCGGCGCCGACATCAAGCGCGTGGCGCTGGAGCTGGGCGGCAAGTCCGCCGCCGTGGTGCTGGACGGCGCCGACCTGGCGCTGGCGCTCAAGTCCACGCTGGCGAGCTGCTTCCTGAACTCGGGCCAGACCTGCTCGGCGCTCACGCGGCTGCTGGTGCCGCGCGCGCAGCTGGACACCGTGGCCACGCTGGTGCGCGCGCTGCTGCCCGGCTACCGCATGGGCGACCCGGCGGACCCGGCCACCCGGCTGGGACCGCTGGTCTCGGCGCAGCAGCGCGAACGTGTGCAGGCGCAGGTCGAGGCCGCGCTGGCGCGTGGCGCGCAGCGCCTGTCGGGCCCGCCCGCGGCGCTGCCGGCCACCGGCTTCTTCGTGCCGCCCACGGTGCTGGGCGGTGTCGGCCCGGACGACCCGATCGCGCGCGAAGAGGTGTTCGGCCCGGTGCTGGTGGTGCTGCCGCACGACGGCGCGGACGACGCCGTGGCCCAGGCCAACGGCACCGACTACGGCCTGGCCGCCGCGGTCTGGGCCGCCACGCCGCAGCAGGCCCTGGCCGTGGGGCGGCGCCTGCGTGCCGGGCAGGTCGACATCCAGGGCGCGCCCTTCAACCCCGAGGCGCCGTTCGGCGGTTTCGGCCGCTCGGGCCTGGGCCGCGAGAACGGCCTGCACGGCCTGCAGGAATTCCTCGAACCCGTGGCGCTGCAACTGCCACCCGCACTGGCCTGACCAGGAGAACCACCCCATGCACTTCGAACAGATCCGCTACGCCGTCGACGGCGCCATCGCCACCATCACCTTGCAGCGCCCCGAGCGCATGAACGCGCTCACGCGCGTGCTGGAGGCCGAGCTGCGCAGCGCCATGGAGGCGGCCGACCGCGACGCCGCCGTGCGCGCCATCGTGCTGACCGGTGCCGGCCGCGCCTTCTGCGCCGGCATGGACATGGAGGAGCTGGAGACGCTGCCGCCCGAGGACATCCGCGCCGAGCAATGGATGCGGCCCTACGACATGAACCGCCGCGCCGACTACCAGACGCGCTACTCCTACTTCCCGGCCGTGGCCAAGCCCATCGTGTGCGCCATCAACGGTGCGGCCGCCGGCCTGGGCCTGGTGATGGCGCTGTACAGCGACTTCCGGCTGGCCGCGCGCCAGGCCGTGTTCGCCACCGCCTTCGCCCGGCGCGGCCTCATCGCCGAGCACGGCATCGCCTGGATGCTGCCACGCGTCGTGGGCCATGCGCACGCCACCGACCTGCTGCTGACCTCGCGCAAGATCGACGCGGCCGAGGCCCTGGCCATGGGCCTGGTGCACCGCGTGGTCGATGCCCAGGCGCTGCTGGAACAGGCCCAGGCGCTGGCACGCCAGCTGGCGGCCGAGGTCTCGCCGCGCTCGGTGCGCGTGATGAAGCGCCAGCTCTGGGAGGCGCCCTACCAGACCTTGGGCGAGGCCGTGGCGCTGGCCAACGCCGAGATGGTGGAGAGCCTGCGCAGCGAGGATTTCCAGGAGGGCGTGCGGCACTTCGTGGAGAAGCGCGCGGCGCGGTTCACGGGGCGCTGAGGGCCGCGGCCTCGTCCGGCACCGCGGCCACGGCGCCGCGCGCCGCGGGCACCGCCGCGCCCACCCAGCCGGCCGCCGCGCCGATGCTGTGCAGCAGATGGTCGGTGAAGGCCCGCACCTTGGCATTGGCCCGGCCGCCGGGCCGCAGCAGGTAGATGCCGCTGACCTCGGGCACCGGCGCATCCTCCAGCTGCAGTTCGACGATGCGCCCGGCCGCCAGGTCCTCGCCGATGGCCCAGTTCGGCATCAGCGCGATGCCCAGTCCGCGCGCCGCGCACAGCCGCCGCGTGTCGCAGTCGTTGCTCTCCAGCGCGAACTGCGGCGGCTGGCTCCAGTCGAAGCCGGCCAGCTCGCGCCAGCCGCGCATGCTGGTGCTGTGCTGGCGGTCGATCAGCCGGTGCTGTGCCAGGTCGGCCATGCGGCGCGGCTGGCCATGGCGGCGCAGGTAGGCGGGCGAGGCGCCCATGATGTAGCGCTGGCTGCCGATGCGCCGGCTCACCAGGGCGCTGTCGGGCTGGTCGCCGATGCGGATCACGAGGTCGAAGCGCTCGCCCACCGGATCGACGACGCGCTCGGTGAGCTCCAGCTCCACATGCAGCGCGGGATACTTCTCGAACAGCGCCGGCAGATGGGGCGCGACATGCCGGCGGCCGAAGGCCGGCACACAACTCACGCGCAGCAGGCCCTGCACGCTGCCGTCCAGCGCCACGACCTCGCTGCGCGTGTCCATGAGGTCGTGCAGGATTTTCAGCGCGCGCTCGTAGAGCAGGGTGCCGGCCTCGGTCATGGCCAGCGCGCGTGTGGAACGCGTGAGCAGGGGCACCTGCATCTCGCGCTCGAGCGCACCGATCTGGCGCGCCACCGACGAGGCGGCCAGGCCGCGGCGCCGCGCCACCGCGGAAAAGCTCTTGTCCTGCACCACGTCCACGAACAGGGACAGGCTTTCGGCAAAGCCCAGGGAATTCATCTGTGCACCTCGCGCAAAGGTATTTGGCCTGCTGGCGGCATTCCAAGCATGCAGCGCAAAGAATAGCATCCGCGCGTCATCCAACCCCGTTCACGACATGCCACAACACGAGACAACACGCGCCGCCGGGCGCCACCTGCCGGCTGCGCCGGCCGCACCCGGCCGGCGCAGCGCCCTGCTGGGCGGCCTGGCGCTGCTGCTGGCCGGCGCGCTGCCGGCCCACGCCAACGACTATCCCAACCGCATGCTGACCCTGGTCGTGCCGTTCGCGGCCGGCGGCACGGTGGACAAGGTCGCGCGCATGCTGCAGGAGCCGCTGCGCGACCGGCTGGGCCAGCAGGTGCTCGTGGACAACCGCGGCGGTGCCGGCGGCACCATCGGCATGGCC
>DATKFT010000796.1:0-17696 GCA_035544335.1 Pseudorhodoferax sp. | reverse complement strand
TCTTCAGGAACGCGTCCGGCGAGGTCGAGAAACTCGCGGGCTTTCCGCGCGAGGACCGCCTGCGGTCCCTGATGGGCGAACTCTGAGGACAGGCAGGCAGCGCCTCCAGGCGGGGCGCAGCGCTGCTGGGTCCCTGGCAGGCACCAGCCGCCTTGGCTGAGCCGGTTTTCCGCGCGGCGATCCCATGTCTGCTGGGCCTTGCGGCGGGCCCGCTGCGGCCCGCGCCCGCAGCAGCGGGCTCGCCCCGAACGCTGCCGGCCTGAACACCGTCCATGCCACTGCCCGCACGCCGCTCCGGTGCGCGGGCTGGACGCGCGCGCCCTCACCACCGCCCGACCAGGGGTTTCCCTATGTTTATAAAAATGCGACTAAAAAAACATTGATCGCATTTTTATGAAGTTATAGACTGCGGCCAACCCACGAGATCGCCCCTGAGATCGGCTCAGGCGGCGAGGCAAGGAGAAGCATGGTTGGAGCAGAGTTGGTCATCCGCGCGCTGGCGCGGCGCGCGGTTCGGACGATCTTCAGTTTGTCGGGCAACCAGATCATGCCGCTGTACGACGCGTGCATCGACGCGGGCATCCGCATCGTGCATGTGCGCCACGAGGCCGCCGCGGTGTTCATGGCCGATGCCTGGGCCCAGGTCACGGGCGAGGTCGGCGTCGCGCTGCTGACGGCCGGTCCGGGCCTCTCCAATGGCGTCGCGCCGCTGTACTCTGCGCTGCAGGCCGAGAGCCCCGTGCTGCTGCTGTCGGGCGACTCGTCGGTGGCAGAGGACGGCCTGGGCGCCTTCCAGGAAATGGACCAGGCCGCCATCACGGCGCCGGTGACCAAGCTGTCCAAGCGCGTGCTGTCCACCGATGCGCTGGCCGCGGCGATCGACCTGGCCATGGACACCGCGCTTGCGCCACGCCGCGGTCCCGTGCATCTCGCGTTGCCGTTCGACGTGCTGACGGCCAGGGTGCAGGCCGAGGCACTTCAACCCACGCGCGCCGCTGCTGCGCGCGCCACGGGCGCCACGGGCGCCGCGCGGCTGGACGCGCAGGACGCACGGATCCTGGCCGATGCGCTGTCGCATGCGCAGCGTCCCATGGTTCTCGCCGGGCCTGCGGCTGCGCGGGAAATGGCTGCTCGGGCCTGGCGGGCCTGGAGTGGCCGGCACAGCATTCCTGTGGTCGCGATGGAAAGCCCGCGCGGGCTGCGCGACCCGGCCGCAGGTGCCGTGGCAGTGCAGATCGCGCAGTCCGATCTGCTCGTGCTGGCCGGCAAGCGCCTCGATTTCACGCTGGGCTTCGGCCGCGGCCAGGTGTTCCATCGGGACGCACGTGTCCTCGTCGTGGATCCGGACCCCGCCATGCTGGACCGCGCCAGGCAGCTGCTCGGTGATCGCCTGTGCCATGCCGTGCTGGCGGACCCCGATGCCATCGTCGCATCGGTCGCCGCTCTGTCCGACACCCGCGTGCAAGAGCGCTCGGCCTGGCTCGCGCAGGTACAGAGCGCCCTGGCGGTTCGCGCGTCAGCGGCAACGCCCGCGGTCGCCGCAGGCCGGATCGGTTCGCGTGAACTGTGCGCGCTGGTCCAGCGATTCCTGGACGAGGTGGCCGAGCCGATCGTGGTCTGCGACGGTGGCGAATTCGGCCAATGGGCGCAGGCTTTCTGCCAAGGGCGGGTTCGCATCGTCAACGGCATGTCGGGCGCGATCGGCGGCGGCATCTGCTATGCGATCGCGGCCAAGCTCGCACGGCCAGACGCAACGGTGCTCGCGCTGATGGGCGATGGCACCAGCGGCTTTCACTTCATGGAGTTCGACACGGCGGTGCGCGAGAACGCGCCGTTCGTCGCCGTGATCGGCAACGACCTGCGCTGGAACGCCGAGCACCTGATCCAGCTGCGCGCCTACGGCGCAGACCGCCTGATTGGCTGCGGCCTCGCGGACACCGCGCGCTACGACCTGGCCGCCCAGGCACTGGGTGGGTTCGGCGTGCAGCTCAGCGCGGCCGACGCCGTGCTGCCGGCACTGCGTGCCGCGGTGCAGAGCGGCCGTCCCGCCTGCCTGAACGTGGACATCGACAGCCAGCCGGCACCGGTGTACGCGGACCAGGCCGCCGCGACCCATTGATCCACCGCAACCGAGAGACACCTGCGATGCAACCCCAAGCGACGAGCCCGCAGCGCATGCTGACCGTGCGCATCGACCGCGGCAGCGACACCGGCACCGGCGCGTACGCCAGCTATGCGGTGCCCTGGCGCGACAACCAGACCGTGCTGGACGTGGTCACCGAAGTGCAGCGCACGCTCGAGCCCACGCTGTCCTACCGGTTCGCATGCCGTGTGGGCGTGTGCGGGTCCTGTGCGATGACCGTCAACGGCAAGCCGCGCTGGACCTGCCGCACCCATGTCAGCCGCGTCGAGGAGGATGGCCTGATCGTCATCGAACCGCTGCGCAACCTGCCACGCATCAAGGACCTGGTCGTCGACATGTCCGAGTTCTTCGACAAGTGGCGCAAGGCCGGCAACACCTTCGTCGGAACGGCCACGCGGCACGAGCTACCCGCGAACGTGTCGCCCCAGAGCAAGCAGCGCAAGCTGGCCGACGCTGCCATCGAGTGCATCAATTGCGCGGTGTGCTACGCGGCATGCGACGTGGTCGCCTGGGACAAGGACTACCTGGGCCCTGCCGCACTGAACCGCGCCTGGTCCCTGTTCAACGACGAGCGCCACGCCGACCGCAACGACGTGCTGCGCCAGGCCACCTCCGGCAGCGGCTGCAACGCCTGCCACAGCCAGGGGAGCTGCATGACGCACTGCCCCGTCAGCCTGAGCCCCACAGGCAGCATCGCCGGCCTCAAGAAGAACGCGCTGATGCTGTTCCTCAAGGGAGACTGACATGAAACCATCCCCGTCTGGACTTCTCACTTCGTGTAGAAGTCCCATACCCCCTCAAGGGGGCGCCGCCAGCGGCCGGGCAAGCCCGTTCCACGGCGTCTGCTGGCATGGCCTGCTCCGCGGCCTCTCGACCCTTTGCTTGCCACCCGGTTTCGCGTTCTGCGGATGGCGCGCCAGCGCCGGAGGCCACTGACATGGAAGCACGTCTCTTTGCGCTGCAGCGCCTGAGCGCGATGGCCCTGGGCCCCTTCGTGCTGGTGCACCTGGGGCTGATCCTGTATGCCGTGCGCGGCGGCCTCACGGCGGCCGAGATCCTGTCCCGCACGCAGGGCAGCTGGGCCTGGATCGGCTTCTACACGCTGTTCGTGGTCAGCGTGGCCGTGCACGTGCCGATCGGCCTGCGCAACATCCTGGTCGAGTGGCTGCACCTGGGCCGCCGCACGGCGGGCTGGCTCTGCCTGGCCTTCGCTGCCGTGCTGCTTGCCATGGGGTTGCGCGCCGTGGCATCGGTCGGAGGGCTGTCGCTGTGAAGTCGCCGCGCAACCACCGGGCGTACTGGGCCTTTCTGGGCCACCGGCTGTCCGGCCTGGCGCTGGGCCTTTTTCTGCCCGTGCACTTCTACGTCCTGGGAATGGCGCTCGAGCAGGCCGACCGCCTCGACCAGTTCCTCAAGCTCGCCGAGATGGGGGCCTTCAAGTTCGGCGAATGGGGGCTGGTCATTTTGCTGTCGG
Source organism: Pseudorhodoferax sp. (assembly GCA_035544335.1). GTDB lineage: Bacteria > Pseudomonadota > Gammaproteobacteria > Burkholderiales > Burkholderiaceae_C > Pseudorhodoferax. The sequence continues at coordinate 14,079 of DATKFT010000796.1, read as the reverse complement.
TGCACATGTGCTTCGGCATGCGGCTGCTCGCCATGGAGCTTTTGCCCTGGAGCCACACGCGGGATGCCCGCCTGTCCTGGATCACCTGGGGCGGCGTCGTGTCCTTCGCCGTCGGCCTGTTCTTTGTCGCGGGAGTGATTTGATGCAGATGGACACCTACAAGACCGACATCCTGATCCTCGGTACCGGCGGGGCAGGGCTGTTCGCCGCACTGCACGCCAAGAAGGCCAATCCCCGGCTGCGCGTGACCGTGGCCGTCAAGGGGCTGCTCGGCAAATGCGGATGCACGCGCATGGTGCAGGGAGGCTACAACGTCGCGCTGTCCGTGGGCGACTCGGTCGAGCGGCATTTCATGGACACGATCGAGGGTGGCAAGTGGCTGCCCCGGCAGGACCTGGCCTGGCGGCTGGTCGAAGGCGCGGTCGAGCGCGTGCGCGAACTCGAAAACGAGATCGGCTGCTTCTTCGACCGCAACCCCGACGGCACGCTGCACCAGAAGGCCTTTGCAGGGCAGAGCTTCGACCGCACGGTGCACAAGGCCGACCTGACCGGCATCGAGATCATCAACCGCCTGATGGAGCAGGTGCGTGCACTCGACGTCGAGGAGATGGAAGAGCACCGCGCCATCGAGCTGATCCCGGCCAAGGACGGATCGGGCATCTCGGGCGTGCTCTTTATTGACATGCGCACGGGCAGGTACCGTTTCGTCCAGGCCAAGGCCGTGCTGCTCGCCACGGGCGCCGGACCCACCATGTACCGCTACCACACGCCTTCGGGCGACAAGACCTGCGATGGCCTGGCCATGGCGCTGCGCTATGGCCTCAAGCTGCGCGACATGGAGATGGTGCAGTTCCATCCGACGGGCCTGCTGGGCGGACCCGACACGCGGATGACCGGCACCGTCCTCGAAGAAGGCCTGCGCGGCGCGGGCGGCCACCTGCTCAACGGCAGCGGCGAGCGCTTCATGTCGAACTACGACGCGCGCGGCGAGCGCGCGACGCGCGACGTGGTCAGCCGCGGGATCTACGCCGAGATGCGGGCCGGGCGGACGGGGCCCATGGGCGGCATCTACATCCAGATGAGCCACCTGGGGCCGGAGAAGGTCGCCAAGTCCTTCCCCGGCATGGTCAACCGCTGCAAGGACTGCGGCTTCGACCTCGCCGGCGGGCGCGTCGAGGTCGTGCCCACGGCCCACTACCTGATGGGCGGCGTGGAGTTCGATGTGGACTGCTCGACCGCCTCGCCCGGCCTGTTCGCCGCGGGCGAGGACTGCGGCGGCGTCCACGGTGCGAACCGCCTGGGCGGCAACGGCGTGGCCAACTCCACGGTGTTCGGCGGCATCGCCGGGGATGCCATGGCCGCCTATGTCGGCCGTGAAGGCGCCTGGCGCGACCCCGACCAGCGGGTGATCGGTGAGGGCGTGGCGCGCGCGGAGTACCCGTTCTCCCAGCCCGCCGCACCGCTGCACGCGCTGCGCGACGCGCTGGCCCAGACCATGTGGGACGAGGTCGGCGTGCTGCGCAACGGGGCCGACATGGCGCGCGGCCTGGCGGGCGTCGCGGAGCACCGCGCCGCGCTGATGGGCGCCGGCGTCGCCGACGGGGACCGCCGCTACAACGTGACCTGGCACGACTGGCTCAACCTCAAGAGCCTGGTCGACATCTCCAAGGTCATCACGCTGTCTGCGCTGGCCCGCGAGAACAGCCGCGGCGCGCACTTCCGCGAGGACTTCCCCGAGCCCGGTGACCTGCACACCAGCTGCTACACGCGCGTGGCGGCCGACGGAGAGGAGATCGCATTGGAGATGGTGCCGGTGGCGTTCGACATCGTCCAGCCAGGCACCTCCCTCATTTCAGGCGTGGCCGGCGAGCCGCCGCGGCGCGCCGCCTAAGGAGACCCCAGCATGAAGATTCCGATTCAGAAGGTGGAGGAGGCCGGGCTGGAGATCATGCGCCGCGCCGCCATCGAGATTCCCGAGGACTACAAGCGGGGCATCCAGGCCCTGCAGAAGACGGAGACCGGCAAGCTGCCGCGCTTCGTCATCCACGCGATGGTGGACAACTGGCAGGCCGCCGACGAAGACAGGCGCCCCATGTGTGCGGACACGGGCCTGCCGCGCTACTACGTCAAGGTCGGCAACAACGCGTCGGTCGAGTCCGGCTTCGTCGCCGTCGAGCGTGCGCTGCGCAAGGCGACCGCCGATGCCACGCAGCTGGTTCCGCTGCGTCCCAACCGTGTGCACCCGCTCTGGCGCACCGACCACAACAACAACGTCGGCATCAACGCGCCGGAGATCGAGTGGTCGTTCGAGCCGGACGCGGACTGGATGGAGGTGACGACCGTGCACAAGGGCGGCCTGTTCGGCACCGACTACCGCATGCTGTTCCCTGGCGATGGCATCGACGGCATCAAGCGCTTCGTGCTCGACACGCTGATCGCCTTCGGCAAGCGTGGCCTGGCCTGCCAGCCGGCCATCGTGGGCATCGGCCTCGGTGGCTCCAAGGACACCTGCATGCAACTGGGCAAGCAGGCCGCCTGCCTGCGCGTGGTGGGGGACCGCAATCCCGACGCCAGGATCGCCGAACTGGAGCTGGAGCTCATGCAGCTCGGCAACTCCATCGGGATGGGGGCCATGGGCTTCGTCGGCTCGTCGATGGTGGTGGACTGCCACATCGAGGTGGGCCACACCCACACGGGCGGCATGCCGATCAGCCTGCACACCTTCTGCCTGTCGTCGCGGCGCGCCACGGCCCGCATCCACGCCGATGGCCGCATCGCGTACCGCACCGACCCCCAATGGTTCACGCCCTACATGCGCCGGGAGACAGTGGAATGGTAGACACACGCGACGACGAGATGAAGGTCTTTCACCTGAACCTTCCTGCCCAGCGCGAGGACATCGCGAAGCTCGAACTGGGGGCCGCCGTGTACCTGCACGGGCTGGTCTACACCGCGCGCGAGGGCGTCTACAAGAAGGTGCTGGACGAGAACGTGCCGCTTCCGGTCGACCTGCGCGCGCTGAGCAACGTCAACTTCCACTGCTCGCCCGCGGCCGCACCCACCGAGGACGGCGGTTACAGGGTCGGGGCGGTCACGGCCACGGCCAGCTTCCGGTTCTCCAAATGGATTCCGCGCTGGATCGAGAAGACCGGCTGCAGCATCCTGATCGGCAAGGGCGGCATGCCGGCCGAGGATTACAAGAAGGTGCTCGCGCCCGGCGGTGCGGTCTATCTCACGACGGTGGGCTACGGCACGGGCGCGCTGCTGGGCCGCGGCATCCGGCGCGTGCGTGATGTGCAGTGGCTCGACGAACTGGGCATCGCGCAGGCGATGTGGATCTTCGAGGTCGAGAACTTCGGCCCCTTCATCGTCGAGAGCGACCTGGACGGCAACTCCTTGTTCGCGCAGCACGGCGAGCAGATCAACGCCGGCATCCAGAAGCTCTATGCCGGACTCAAGCCGCCCGCATTGCACCGTTACGGCGAGACCGACGACCGCCGCAACGAAGTGATGTAGCGGGCGGCGCCGCAGCTTTCATCGAACAGGAGCAAGCATGGTCATTGACTTTCGGATCCGGCCCCCGCTGGGCGGCTTTTTGCAGACGCTGATGTACGCGGCCGGCCCACGCCGCGATGGGTTCACGAGGACGGTGGGCTTCGAGCCCTCACCGGCGGCGCAGCAGCAGTCGATGGCGCTGCTGATGGGCGAGATGGACGCGGCCGGCGTCGACAAGGGCGTGGTCGTCGGCCGCCTGGCCGGTGTGCTGGGCAGCGTGCCGAACGAGGACGTCCAGCGCATCGTGGCGGACCATCCCGAGCGCTTCATCGGCGCGGCCTCCATCGACCCGACCTCGCGCACCGGGGCGTGCCAGAGCATCGATGCGGCCATCGCGGCGGGCTTCAAGCTTGTCAACATCGAGCCCGGCTCCTATCCCGTGCCCATGCATGCCGACGACAGACGGCTGTACCCCATCTACGGGCACTGCGAGGACCGCCGGATTCCCATCATCCTGATGGTGGGCGGCACGGCGGGCCCGGACCTCAGCTACTCCGACCCGATCCGGACCGACCGCGTGCTGGCGGACTTTCCCCATCTCAAGGTGGTGGTGGCGCACGGCGGCTGGCCCTGGGTGAACGAGATCTTGCACATCGCGTTCCGGCGCAGCAACCTGTACCTGTCGCCCGACATGTATTTCTCGCGCATGCCCGGCTGGCAGGAGTACGTCAAGGCAGCGGACAGCTTCCTGTCCGACCGCATGCTCTACGCCAGCTCGTTTCCGTTCTGTCCGGTCAAGGACTACAAGACCTGGTTCGAGGGCCTGCCGATCCGGCCCGAGAACCTGGCCAAGGTCATGGGCGGCAACGCACGCGCGCTGCTCGGCATCTGAGGGGCTGCGCCTTGTGATTATCCTGCGCGCTTTCCTCGCTTCCTGAAAGCCGGCCCAGCCATGGACATCAAAGACCTCTACACCCTGATCGCGATCGCCGACCGTGGCAGCTTTGCCGAGGCGGGCAACACGCTGGGGCTGTCGCTGTCCGCGGTGAGCTCGCAGATGCGCGCGCTCGAGGAGAACCTCAGCACCAAGCTCTTCGACCGCAGCCGCAGGCCGCCCGTGCTCACGGATGCGGGTCTGGATTTCACGAACCGCGCCAGGGAGCTGATCGGCCATTGGGAGAGCATGAACGAGGCGCTCAGGAAGGACGCCGCCGGAGGGCTGCTCAAGCTGGGGGCCGTCCACACCAGCGTGTCGGGGGTGTTGCCGATCGCGCTCAAGCACATGCATGCGGCCGGCCAGGGCTTTGACATCCAGCTCACCACGGGACTCACGCACGACCTGGAGAAGGCCGTGCTGCACAGCAAGCTGGACGCAGCCATCCTGACGCGGCCGGAGATCGTGCACGAGGCGCTGCAGTTCGAGCCCTTCGTCGAAGAGAAGCTCATGGTGATCTCGCACCACACCACGGCGCCCGGCACGGACAAGGAGATCCTGGAGAACACCCCCTATGTCCGGTTCAACCGGACGGCACGCGTGGGCTACCAGATCCAGCAGGAGATGACGCGGCGCAAGATCGCGCTGCGCTCGCTCATGGAGATCGACACGCTGGAAGGCGTGGTGGCCATGGTCGCCAATGGCCTGGGCTCGTCGGTGGTTCCGGCCCGCTTGGTCGAGAACGAGTTCCCCGAGACGATCCGCGCCACCCCGTTCGGCAAGCCGCCGCTGACGCGCTCCCTGGGCGTGCTGATGCATTGCAGCAGCCCGCGGCTGCACCTGACCCGCCAGTTGCTGGATGCACTGCGCGTGGTCTGCGGCACACCGGCCGTGCCGCCGTCTCGACGGCGTCGCTGACTGCAGCATGGCGACGCCGCACTTCACGCTCCGGCAGATGGAGGTCTTCTCGGCCATCGCACGCTCCGGGACCACGTCCGGCGCTGCCGAGGACATCGCGCTGTCGCAGTCGGCGGTCAGCGCGTCGCTGAGCGACCTGGAGTCGGCACTGGGCGTGCAGCTGTTCGACCGCGTCGGAAAGAAGCTGGTGTTGAACGGCAGGGGCCGCGCACTGTGCAGGCGTGCCCAGGGGCTGCTCGACCAGGCTGCGGGCATCGAACGGGACTTTCAGAGCGCCCGTTCCTGCTGCCATTGGAAGATCGCCGCCAGCACCACCATCGGCAACTGCCTGATTCCCGGACTGCTGGCCGCCCATGCGCGCGTGGCGCCGCAACGCCGCGTCGAGGTCCACATCGGCAACACCGCCGACGTCGTGCGCGCGGTCGCCGAATGCAAGGTCGATGCCGGTGCCATCGAAGGACCCCACGGCGCGCCCGGGCTGGACCTCATGCCCTGGAGAGACGACGAGCTGGTGCTCGTGGCGGCGCCGGAGCATGCGCTGGCCTGCGGCCAGCGCGCCACGGGCCAGGCCATCGACCGGGACGCGTTGCGCCAGGCCACGTGGCTGGTCCGCGAGCCTGGCTCCGGAACACGCGATGCCGTGCAGGCCGCCTTGCGCGCGCAGCTCGGCGACGTGCAGCGGACCCTGGTGCTGGGCAGTTCGGAGGCGATCAGGCAGGCGGTCGTGCTGGGGCTGGGGATCAGCTGCCTGTCGCGGCTGCTCGTGGACAGGCAGCTGCAGGACGGATCGCTGGTCGCGCTGCGCACGGACCTGCCCAAGCTCGTGCGCACGTTCCACCTGGTCGTGCACCCGGCGCGCGCCATGGACAAGACATTGAGAGAGTTCTTCACCTAGCCCGCCTGGCCCGCCTGGTCCACCGGGCAGGTCGCGCGGCAAGCGCAGGCAGTTCTGCCACCACCTTGCTGGCGGACATCGCCGCATCCATGGCGAGGAGGGCGCGCGTCTGGAGAATGGAGAAGTTAAGTGAAATGGGTGTTTGACTTGAGAGGAATAAGTCGTTTAGCGCGATTGCATTGAACCCATAAAGTAATTCAGAGAGGGCCATTTCGCCCCGAACAACCAGGAGACATGCATGGACACGATGAAAGCGCCGGCAGCCGGGCCGGCCATCCGGACCGAGGAGAGCGGGGTGGCGGGGACCAAGCGCCGCCGTTGGATCGTTGGCGCAGCCGCCCTGTCTGCCACGGGCCTTCTGGGGGCGCCGATGGCGCGCGCCACAGCCTGGCCGGACAAGCCGGTCAAGATGGTCATTCCCTTCGCAGCAGGCGGCGCCACCGACCTGCTCGGCCGCGCGCTGGCGGTGGAGCTGGGCCGGTTCTGGGGCCAACCGGTCGTCGTGGACAACCGCCCTGGTGCGGGAGGCATCCTGGGCGCCGAGGTCGTTTCCAAATCGCCCGCGGACGGCTACACGCTGTTGCTGGCCTCTGGCAGCATGTTCACGGTCAACCCCTTCCTCTACCCGCGGCTGTCCTACACCACCGACAGCTTCGACATGATCGCCAAGGTGGCCAGCGGCCCCATGGTGGTGACGGTCAACAGCGCGGTTCCCGCCAAGGACCTGCAGGAGCTGATCGCCTTGGGCAAGGCCAAGCCCGGCGCGCTGTACTTCGCGTCGGCCGGAAACGGGAGCCAGGTGCACATGGCCGGCGAGGCATTCGCCGATGCCGCATCGCTGCAACTGACGCATGTTCCCTACAAGGGGGAGGGACCGGCCTACGCGGACCTGCTGGCGGGAACCGTGCAGATGGCCGTGGGCAACATCAACGCGATCTCGCCCTTGCTCAAGAGCGGGCGGCTGCGCGCGCTGGCGACGACAGGCACGGAGCGTTCGGCCCTGCTGCCCGACGTGCCGACGGCGGCTGAAGCCGGGCTGGCGGGCTTTTCCTTCGTGGGCTGGTTCGGCCTCATGGCGCCGACGGGAACGGCGCAGCCCCTGGTCGCCCGCATGAACGAGGACGTCCGGCGTGCGCTCGAGCAGGACGGCATGAGGCGCTACCTGGCCGACCAGGGCATGCTGGCCTCCTACGCCGGACCGGACGGCATGAAGCGCGACATCGCCACGGAGTCGCTGCGCTGGAAGGCGCTGGTGGCGCGCCGCCACATCAAGCTGAACTGAGAGCGTGAGAGGCAATCGCTTGAACTCACGCAAGACCCCGTCAGCCGCCGTTCCCTGTTCCAAACGGAGCGTTCGGGGTCTTGCCCTGCGGGCCACGGCACCCGAAGACGCCGGGCGGCGTTGCGCCGCTTGCCCCTATCTCGCTATGGCCTGCGCGACGCGCCTTGCACTACGTCTTCGGGTACCGCGTCGTGAGCCCAACCTGTTGCCTCTCACCCTCTGAGCCTGCGCGCTCCAGCCACCCACCGGCGCCCGCGGCCCGCTCGCCAGGCCTGGCCACGGTGCAGGCCGCTGTACAGGCCACGGGGGCGCCGTCCATGCAGAACGACATCCAGGAGACACCACCATGAAACGCCATTGCCTGACCACCTTGACGCTCGCCGCGCTCGGGATCGCCGCAGCCGTTGCGCTGCTGCGCCTGCCGGTCCATGCGCAGGCCTATCCACTCAAACCCGTCCAGATCATCGTGCCCTTCAGCGCCGGCGGAGACGGGGACCTGTCGGCCAGAAACCTCGCTGCCCATGCGCAGACCCGCCTGGGCCAGCCGATCGTGGTGGTCAACAAGGCCGGAGCCAGCGGCGCCATCGGCTCGCAGATCGTCAAGGACGCCGCACCGGACGGCTACACGCTGCTGCTCGCGCGCACGGGCTCCCAGGTGCTGCTGCCAGCGCTGCAGCCCAAGACCACGGCGTACCGCTGGAACGACTTCACCTTCCTGGGTCTGCTGGACCTGAACCCCGTCATCTGCGTGGTGCACGCCGACAGCCCCTACAGGTCCTTCGGCGATCTCGTGAAGGCGATACGCGCGCGCCCCGGCAAGCTGAACTACAGCCACTCCGGCATTGCCACGGTCCAGAACCTGACGCCACAGCTGCTCTTCAGCAACCTGGGCATGGCGTCCGATGCCGCCGTGAACGTGCCCTACAAGGGCGGCGGCGAAGTGGCGCTGGCGGTCATCTCCAAGGAAGTGGACTTCGCATGCAACAACCTGAGTTCCATGGTGGGCAACCTCAGCGGCGGCAAGCTGCGGCCCCTGGTCACGACCACGCCGACGCGGTTGGAGCGGCTTCCCGATGTGCCTTCGGCGCGGGAGGCCGGATTCCCCCAGCTGGAAGCCGTGGTCGGCTGGAGTGCGCTGTACGGCCCGCCCAAGATGGACGAAGCGCTGGTCAAGCGCTGGGCCGCGCTGCTCCAAGACGTGGCCCATGACCCCAAGTGGCAGGCCGGGACCGGCAACTTCGGCGGCATCGCCCATGTGCTCTCGCCCGCGGAGACGCAGAAGTACGTGGGCGACAGCTTTGCGGTCTACCAGAGCCTGGTCGAGAAGGCCGGTCTGGAGATCAAGTAGTTCCGCACCCGCCGCACCGACGTGGACCACTCCGCTTTCCATTGGGCCCTGATGGTCCTGGCCGTCCTGAGCGCCTACACCGTGTTCGGGATGACCGGTTTCGGCTCGGCCATCGTGGCGGTGCCGATGCTGGTGCAGTTCAAGCCGCTGGCCTTTGCCGTTCCGCTGATCCTGCTGCTGGACTTCGTGGCGACGCTCACGGTGGGCGGCAAGAACTGGCGCAAGGTCGACCGGCTGGAGCTGCTGCGCCTGAGTCCCTGGATGCTGCTGGGCGTGGTGCTCGGGGTGGCGGCCCTGAGCGCGTTGGAGCCCAGGTCCCTGCTGCTGGGCCTGGGCCTGTTCATCTGCGCCAACGCCGTGTGGAGTCTTCGCACGGCCGCGGCGGCCACGGCGCCGGTCGCTGCCATGTGGTCCGCGCCTGCCGGACTCGTGGGCGGCATGTTCGGTGCCGCTTTCGGGACCGGCGGGCCGATCTACACGCTGTACCTCGTGCGCAGGGTGCTGGAGATGGACGCGTTCCGCGCGACCATCGCCGTGGTCGTGCTCGTCAGCGCGGTGCTCCGGCTCGCCGTCTTCGGGGTGGCGGGCCTCCTGGCCGACCTGGCGCTGCTGCAGACGGCGATCGTGTTGGCGCCGGTCTGCTTCGCCGGCGTTCTGCTGGGATCCGGCCTGAGGCCGCGCTTCGAGCCACAGACCTTGCGCAGGCTGATCCTGCAGCTGCTGCTGGTCGGCGGGCTGGCCGTGCTCGGCCGCGCCATGCAAACCTGAACCATTGTTCTGAGTGGAGCCCACGCGATGTCACCCTTGATCTCCTGCGCGGAACTGTCCGAGCTGTGCCGCGCGAATCCGGCGGCGGTGCTGGTGGTCGACTGCAGCTTCGATCTGGCCGACCCCTCGGCCGGCCGCAGGGCGTTCGACGCGCAGCACATTGCAGGCGCCGCCTACCTCCATCTGGAGGACGCGCTGTCCGGGCCGAGGACCGGCGACAACGGACGCCACCCGCTGCCCGACCTGGAGGCCTTCGCGCAGGCCATGCGCTCGGTGGGCGCCCACGACGACACGCTGGTCGTCGCCTGCGACAGCGCCGACGGCCGCTACGCCGCCCGCCTGTGGTGGATGCTGCGCTGGGCAGGCCATGCGCGCGTGCGCGTGCTGGACGGCGGGCTGCGGCGGTGGCGTCAGGCGGGCCTGCCGCTGGAGTCCGGCCGACAGATGGACAGCCAGGTGGCGCGCCAGCCCGGTGGATTCGCGCCGCGCCGCACGCTCGAGCGCGTGGCCACGTACGAAGACGTCCGGGCGAACCTGCAGACGCAGGCGCGCATCCTGCTGGACGCGCGGGCGCGCGCGCGGTTCCAGGGCCAGAACGAGACACTGGACCCGGTGGCCGGCCACATCCCGGGCGCCAGGAACCGGCCCTACCGCGACAACCTGACGCCAGAGGGGCTGTTGCGCGCGCCGACCGCGTTGCGCGCGGAGTTCGATGTGCTGTTGGCGGGGCGGCCTGCAGACGATGTCATCCACCAGTGCGGATCGGGCGTGACCTCGTGCCACAACCGCCTGGCCATGGAAGTGGCGGGCTTTCAGGGCGCCTGGATGTACGTGGGATCCTGGAGCGAGTGGATCGCGAGACCGGATTCGCCGATCGCGACGGGCATGGCTTGAGCGCAGGAGGCGCGCGCCTGCTCTCGGGCGCGCCCCATCAAGGCATGAGCGGCTGCATGCCCGAGGTGCGCCGCAGGGCGTCCTCGGGTGTGGCGATCTCGTAGCGTGCGCGGCCGTGCTGCTTGGCGCGGTACAGCGCGGCGTCGGCCGCGGCGACCAGTTGCTCGGGCGCCTGTTCGGGCTGCGGCCGCAGGCTGGCCACGCCGATGCTGATGCTGACCCAGGGTCCCAGCGGTGAACTGGGGTGGGGCAGCCGCGCATGCGTCATCGCGTCCAGGCAGCGCTGGGCGACGCGTGCGCCGATCTGGGCATCGGCCGCGACCAGCAGCACCGCGAATTCCTCGCCGCCATAGCGCATGAGCTTTTCCATGGGGTGGCGCAGGCAGGCCGTCAGCAGCTGCGCGACGGCGCGCAGGCAGGCGTCGCCCTCGGGGTGGCCCAGGTGGTCGTTGTAGTGCTTGAAGTGGTCCACGTCGAGCATCAGCAAGGTCAGCGGCTGCTGCGTGCGCAGGCCGCGCGCCCATTCCTGGGCCAGCATCTGGTCGAACTGGCGCCGGTTGGCCACGCCGGTCAGGCCATCGGTCAGCGAGAGCGCCGCGAGCTGGGCGTTCATGCGTTCGAGTTCGATCTGCGAGCGCTTGCGCTCGGAGATGTCCAGGTGCGTGCCCACCACGCGCAGCGGCCGTCCGCGCGTGCTGCGTTGCATCACCATGGCATGCGTGAGCACCCAGATCCAGTGGCCGGCGCTGTGCCGGTAGCGGTGTTCGAGCCGGTAGCTGGGTGTCTCGCCGCGCAGGTGGGAGGCCGCGGCCTGGTCGGCGTCGACCAGGTCGTCGGGGTGCAGCAGGCCGCGCCAGAACTCGCCACGCAGGGGCGCATCGGTGGGCGGGTAGCCCAGCATGTCCATCTCGCGGGCGTTGACGGTCACCGTGTCGTCCTGCAGGTTCCATTCCCACAGGCCCAGGTCGGCGCCGCGCAGGCCGAATTCGAGCCGGCGCGCACTTTCGCGTTCGGCCCGCTCCGCGGCGCGCTCGGTGCGTTCTTGCAGCTGGCGCCGGCCCTGGTGCCAGCGCAGCCAGGCGCCGCTGATGCCCATGGCCAGCAGCATCAGCACGAGTTCGTTGCGGGCCTCCGTGCGCCAGGGCGCCAGCACGGCGTCGGTGCGCCGGCTCATGCGCACGATCATGGGATGGTCCAGCCGCAGCGCGGGCGGTGAGACCGTGCGCATGGCCACCATGCGGTGCTCGTCACGGGCCACCAGCAGGCCTTGCTGCACGCTGTGCATCTGCCCGCTGTCCAGGTGGCGCCGGAACATGGAGCCCGGCACGTCCAGGTTCATGCCCGGCCGCGCACCCGCGATGGGCGAGCTCACGATGATGCTGCCCGTGCCGTGCACGATGGTGGCGCGGGCGTCGGGTGCATACAGTCCCGCGCGCAGAACGATCTCGAGGTAGCTGGCATCCAGCGAAGCGCTGACCACGCCTTCGAACTGCCCGTCCGCGTCGTACAGCGCGCGCGACAGCACGGCGGTGAAGTTGTTGAGCACCGTGCGCAGCGGCGGCGAGAGGTACAGGCCGGCGTCGGGGCCGCCGTCGCGCGCCTTGGTGAAGTAGTCGTGCTGGCTGATGTCGCGTCCGGCCAGGCCGCTGCGGCTGGCGGCCTGCACGCGGCCCTCGCGGTCGGCGATCTGGAGCCCGCCCACGCCCGGCATCGCGTCGGCGAGCAGCTTGAGCCGGTCGGGGATGGGGCCGCTGTCCGTGGGCTCGGCCAGCAGCAGATGCTGCATGCCGCCCAGCGCATCGCCGATGCTCTGCAGCTGGCGTGCAAGATGCAGTTCCACCGCCTGGGCCTGCGATTGCAGCCGCTCCAGGTCGTGGGCGATGCTGGCCTCGCGCGCGCGCCAGCCGGCGTGCAGCGTCAGCGCCGTCGCGGCCAGCCATGCAAGCGTCCAGAGCGCCCACTCGCGCTGGCTGCGTCGGCGCAGCCTGGCGGCCGGTCCGGGCTTCCCCGGAGCGGCTTCCAAGGGGCCCGTGCTGGTGTCCGCTTGCATGGCCGGCGATTGTCTGGGCTCGCGCAGGGGGATCAAGCGCGGCCGGGCGGGAACGTCCGCCGATTGGCGGACGAAACGCGCGGCTGCCTGGCGCGGCGGAGAGCCGGGGCCACAGGCGGTACGGCAGGCGGTACGGCAGGCGACATGGACGGCGACACGGCGGGGTGTGCTACAGGCGCAGCCAGTCCGGACCGGTCTGCTCGGCCTCGGTGCCGGCGAGCTCGTCCAGGAAGGCCTGGCACCACCAGTGCACGTCGAAGCGGCGGATCCCGTCCATCAGGTTCTGGTGGCGGCGCCGGCGTTCGGCCAGCGGCATCTGCAGCGCGAACTGGATCGCATCGGCCGTGGCCGTGCAGTCGTAGGGATTGACGAGCACGGCACCCTCGCGCATCTGTTCCACGGCACCCGCGAAGCGCGACAGCACGAGCACGCCGGGGTCCTGCGGGTCCTGCGCGGCGACGTATTCCTTGGCGACCAGGTTCATGCCGTCGCGCAAGGGCGTGACCAGGGCCACGCGCGCGGCCCGGTACAGGCCAGGCAGCCGCTTGCGCGCCATGGTGCGGTGCATGTAGCGCACCGGGATCCAGTCGAGTTCGCCGAAGTCGCCGTTCATCGAGCCGGCCAGCGCCTCCAGCTCGCGCAGGATGTCGCTGTAGGCGTCCACGCTCTCGCGGCTGGGCGCGGCGATCTGGATCAGCGTGGCATGCCGGATGTTGTCCGGATGGCGGCGCAGCAGTTCGCGGAACGCGCGCAGGCGCTGCGGCAGGCCTTTGGAGTAGTCGAGCCGGTCCACGCCCACGAGCAGCTGGCGGCGCGAGTACTCCTCGCGCATGCGGCGGTACATGTCGCTGGCGTCGTGGGCGTGCGTGAGCGCGTCGAACTCCTCCACGTCGATGCCGATCGGGAAGGCCGCCGTGCGCAGTGTGCGGCCGAAGGCGCGCCAGCGGCGGCCGTCGCCATCGCGGTCCTCGGCGCGTGCCTCGGTCGCTGCATAGGCGTTGAAGTGCTGCAGGTCGGCTTCGCTCTGAAAGCCCACCAGGTCGTAGGCGAACAAGGCCTGGGCCAGCCAGTCGTGCGCCGGGATGGCCGTGAAGATCTGCGGCGGCGGCAGCGGAATGTGCAGGAAGAAACCGATCTTGTTGCGGCAGCCCAGCGCGCGCAGTTCGCTGGCCAGCGGGATCAGGTGGTAGTCGTGCACCCAGACGATGTCGTCCTCGCGCAGCAGCGGCATGAGCTTGCGCGCGAAGAGCTGGTTCACGCGGTGGTAGCCCTCGATGTAGCCCGCGTCGAAGTCCGCGAGGTCCAGCCGGTAGTGGAACACCGGCCACAGCACGGCGTTGGAGTAGCCCAGGTAGTAGGCGTCGTGGTCCCACTGCGACAGGTCCAAGGTGGCCAGCGTGACGTTGCCGGCCTGTTGCTGCTGCACCTGGATGTCGTGCGGGGTGGGGCCGGGCTCGGGCAGTATCTTGCCGCTCCAGCCGAACCACAGGCCGCC
>DATKFT010000795.1:0-3389 GCA_035544335.1 Pseudorhodoferax sp. | reverse complement strand
GCGGGAACTCAATGGGGGAAGGGCCACAGGCGCAGCTTCTCGCGCGCGGTCAGCCACAGGCGCGCCAGGCCATGCGGCTCGACGATCAGGAAGAACACGATCAGCGCGCCGAAGATCATGTGCTCCAGGTGCGAGGCCGTGGCCGTGGACAGCGGCAGGCCCAGCCAGTGCGGCACGTAGTTCAAGAGCAGCGGCAGCAGCACCATGAAGGCCGCACCGAAGAAGGCGCCCGAGATCGAGCCCAGGCCGCCGATGATGACCATGAACAGCAGCTGGAACGAGCGGTCGATGCTGAAGGCCGCGGGCTCCCAGGAACCCAGGTGCACGAAGGCCCACAGCGCGCCGGCCACGCCCACGATGAAGGAACTCACCGCGAAGGCCGACAGCTTGGCGTAGACCGGGCGGATGCCGATCACGGCAGCCGCCACATCCATGTCGCGGATCGCCATCCACTGGCGGCCGATCGCGCCGCGCACGAGGTTCTTGGCCAGCAGCGCCGACACGCAGAGCAGGCCCAGGCACAGCAGGTACTTCTGTACGGGCGTCTCGACCGGTGCGCCGAAGAAGGACAGGGCGCCCACGCTGACCGAGCCCGAGGGCGAGTCGTTCGTGACCCATTTGATCCGGTTGGTGAACCAGTCGGTGAAGAACTGCGCGGCCAGTGTCGCCACGGCCAGGTACAGCCCGCGGATGCGCAGGCTCGGAATGCCGAACAGCACACCGAACACCGTGGCCGCGAGCCCGCCGCCGATCAGCGCCAGCAGCAGCGGCATGCCCTCGACGCGCACCTGCAGGTTGTAGGCCGCGTAGGCACCGATCGCCATGAAGGCGCCCGTGCCCAGCGAGATCTGGCCACAGTAGCCGACCAGGATGTTCAGGCCCAGCGCGGCCAGCGACAGGATCAGGAACGGGATCAGGATCGCGCGGAAGAAGTAGTCGCTGGCCAGCATGGGCACGGCGACAAAGGCCACCAGCAGCAGCACGTAGATGCCGATGCGGTCCTGCAGGACCGGGAAGATCTGCAGGTCGCTGCGGTAGGTCTGCTTGAACTGGCCGTTTTCTCTGTACAGCATCGCTTAGACCCGATCAATGATTTTGTCGCCGAACAGCCCTTGCGGCCGCACCAGCAGGAAACCCAGGGCCAGCACGTAGGCGAACCAGTTCTCGATGCCACCGCCCAGCATGGGGCCGATGTAGATCTCCGAGAGCTTCTCGCCCGCGCCGATGATGAGCCCGCCCACGATGGCGCCGGGCACGGACGTGAGCCCGCCCAGGATCACGACCGGCAGCGCCTTGAGCGCGACCAGCGAGATCGAGAACTGCACGCCGAGCTTGGAGCCCCAGATGATGCCGGCCACGAGTGCGACGATGCCGCCGATGGTCCAGACGATGACCCAGATGCGCGACAGCGGAATGCCGATGGACTGGGCGGCCTGGTGGTCGTCGGCCACGGCGCGCAGCGCGCGGCCCGTCGGCGTCTTCTGGAAGAACAGCGTGAGGCCGATCACCAGCAGCGCCGAGATCAGCGCCGCGTAGAGGTCTTCCTTGCTGAGCAGCAGCCCGCCCTCGAAGGTGCCCTCCAGCACCATCATCGGGTCCTTGGGCATGCCCACGTCGATCTTGTAGGTGGCGCTGCCGAACAGCAGCTGGCCCGCGCCGTCGATGAAGTAGGCGATGCCCAGCGTGGCCATCAACAGCGCGATCGGCTCCTGGCCCACGAGCTGGCGCAGCGCGAGCCGCTCGATGAGCCAGGCCAGCACGGCCATCAGCACGATGGCCGCGATGAGGGCCAGCACGTTGGCCAGCAGCAGGCTCTCGAAGCCGAACCACTTCGGCAGCCACTCGGAGAAGCGCGCCATGGCCAGCGCCGCGAACAGCACCATCGCGCCCTGCGCGAAGTTGAAGACGCCCGAGGCCTTGAAGATCAGCACGAAGCCCAGCGCGACGAGCGCGTAGAGCATGCCGGCCATGAGGCCACCGAACAGAGTTTCTAGAAAAAATCCCATGGTGTGCCTCAGTCGCCGCTGGGCCGCCCCAAGGCGGCTGAAGCCCCCCCGGGGGGCAGCGAATTGCATGAAATGAAAAGCGTGGGGGTCATGTCAGTGCGTGGTGCCGAGGTAGGCGCGGATCACGTCTTCGTTGCCGCGCACGGCGTCGGGCGTGCCGTCGCCGATCTTCTTGCCGTAGTCGAGCACGACCACGCGGTCCGAGATGTCCATGACCACGCCCATGTCGTGTTCGATCAGCACGACCGTGGTGCCGAACTCGTCGTTGACGTCGAGGATGAAGCGGCACATGTCCTGCTTCTCCTCCACGTTCATGCCGGCCATGGGCTCGTCGAGCAGCAGCACCTGCGGCTCCATGGCCAGCGCGCGGCCCAGGTCCACGCGCTTTTGCAGGCCGTAGGGCAGCCGGCCCACGGGCGTCTTGCGGAAGGGCTGGATCTCCAGGAAATCGATGATGCGCTCGACCTTCTCGCGGTTGGCGATCTCCTCGCGCTCGGCCGGTCCCCAGCGCAGCGCCTGCAGGAAGATGTTGCTGTGCATGCGCAGGTTGCGGCCGGTCATGATGTTGTCCAGCACGCTCATGCCCTTGAACAGGGCCAGGTTCTGGAAGGTGCGCGCCACGCCCATCTCGGCCACCTGGCGCGAGTTCATGTGCTTGAAGGTCTGGCCGCGGAAGGTGATCGCGCCATCCTGCGGCGCGTAGACGCCGTTGATGCAGTTGAGCATGGAGCTCTTGCCCGCGCCGTTGGGGCCGATGATGGCGCGGATCTCGTGCTCGCGCACATCGAAGCTGATGTCCGTCAGCGCCTTCACGCCGCCAAAGCGCAGGCTGATGTTCTTGACCTCCAGGATCACGTCGCCGATCTTGCGGCCCGTGGCGGGCGCCTGCGACGAGGGGGGAAGCTGGGTGTCGGTCATATTCGGGTCGTACATCACGCGGCCTTCTGGACGGGCGGGAAGGTCTTGGCATCGCCCATGCGCAGCGTGGCGCTCACGCTGCCCGTGCGGCCGTCCTCGAACTTGACCTGGGTCTCGATGAACTGCTCGGTCTTGCCGCCGTACAGCGCGTCGATCAGCACGGCGTACTTCTCGGCGATGAAGCCGCGGCGGACCTTGTTGGTGCGCGTGAGTTCGTTGTCGTCGGCATCGAGCTCCTTGTGCAGCACGAGGAAGCGGCTGGCCTGGCTGCCGGCCAGCATGGCGTCCTGCGCGAGGTCGGCGTTGACCTTTTCCACGCACTCGCGCATGAGCTCGTAGACCTCGGGCTTTTGCGCCAGGTCGGTGTAGCCCGCATAGGGCAGGTTGCGCCGCTCGGCCCAGTTGCCCACGGCCTCGAAGTCGATGTTGAGCATCACGGCGACGCTAGCGCGGCCATCGCCATAG
>DATKFT010000794.1:0-2085 GCA_035544335.1 Pseudorhodoferax sp. | reverse complement strand
GGGCGTCGGTATGCCCTCGACCTCGACCAGCAGCTCGTGCTCCATGATGCCGGCGTCCTCGATCAGCTTGCGCGCGATGCCGTGCACCTGGGTGAACACGACCAGGCCGCTGTCGATCTGTCCGAGGGCGGCCACGCAGCGCTGGTCCACCAGGTGGCGGGGCAGCTGGGGCAGGCCCGAACGGTCGGTGTCGCTGCGGCGCATGCCCGCCAGCGGTGCGGCGGGGGCGATCTGCACGCCGGCCGGCTTGTGCAGCACCAGCGTGACCGGCGGCACGGGCTGCGGCTGGGCGTTTTTCTCGACCTCCACGCGTTGTTCGGGGCGCACACGCATCTGCGGCGTCGGCGCGACGGTGCCGTCGACACGGACCGTGCCGTTGTCGATCAGCAGCTCGGCCTCGCGGCGCGACAGGCCGGTCAGGGCCGCCACGCGCTTGGCCAGCCGCACGCCTTGCGCGTCGTCGCCGGGGGAGGGGGCATCAGGAGTCATGCGCGGCATTGTCGCGCCCGGGGCGCGGGCGCGCGCCGGCTCGCCATTGCCGTGCTCGGCTGCCGGCGGTCAGAGCGCCTGCGTGGCGCGGATGTGTTCCACATGCGCGAGCATGGAGCGCTCGGCCACGGGCCACATCTTCTCGGGCACGTCGTCGTAGGCGATGGCCACCCAGTCGCGCATGCTGCCGGCGGGAACGGCGCGCATGGCCTTGAGCACCTTGGCCTCGCGTGCGAGCCGGTGTGCCTTGAGCTTGGCGATGGCGCCCGGCGCGTCGCCCAGCACGTAGCCGTGGGCCGGCAGGATGAACGCGATGCCGTACGCGGCGCAGGCCGCGGACAGCTTGTCCAGCGACGCGAGGTAGTGGCCCATGTCGCCATCCGGCGGGTCCACCACGGTGGTGCTGCCGTTCAGCACATGGTCGCCGCTGAACAGCAGCGCGTCTTCTTCGAGCACCAGGCAGACATGGTTGGCCGCATGGCCGGGCGTGAAGACGGCATGCAGCGTGTGCGTGGCGCCACCGCCCTGCAGCACCAGGCGTTCGCCGTCTGCCATCTCGCGGTCGGGCGTGAACTGGCTGGCCGGGCGCGCGGTCGGCCGCGAGGCCAGGCCCAGCACGGGCGGGCGCGGCCGGCCCGCCCGTTCCACGCGCTCGGCCAGCGGGCGCGCGCCGGGCGAATGGTCGGCGTGCGAGTGCGTGCAGACGATGGTGCGGATGTCGCCGCCGGCCGCTGCGAACAGCCGGTCCAGGTGGGCCTCGTCCAGCGGGCCGGGGTCGATCGCGATGTAGCCGCTGGCGGCGTCGCCGACCAGGTAGCTGTTGGTGCCGGGACCGGTCATGACACCGGGGTTGCCGCAGGTCAGCCGCTGCACGTTGCGCAGCAGGGCCGTGGGCCGGTCGTGGCGCCAGTCCAGCGCGTGCAGCAGCTGGCCGTCGGGGCAGACCATGGCCAGCTCGCCGAACGCGGTCTCGTGCTCCATGTAGCGGGACTCGGCGCCGTCCAGGAAGCCCGCGCGCGGGCACGAGGTCCACAGTGGCTGCTCGCTGGCGCAGGCGGCGAGCACGGCGTCCACCGTGGCGTAGGCCTGCAGGCGCTGCAAGGTGCGGATGGTCGGGAAGATGATCGCGAAGCTGCCGGCCGCGTGGCGCGCCAGCGCGTCGGCCGGGCGCACCCAGCAGGGCTCGAACTGCTCGGCCTCGTCGGCCACGGGCTGCTGGCCCTCGGGCATGCGCGCCACGAGGAAGGGCACGTCGAAGCGCTTGGGCAGGTCGCGGTCGGTGGTCCAGTGCGCGAGCACGAAGACCTGGTCGGCCGCGAGCAACAGGCCCTGGGCCGCGCACTGCGGCAGCAGCGGGGCGTGGCGGTCGAGGCGGGCGGCGTCCGAGGCATCGGCCCAGCGGCCGTCGGCATGGCGCGCCAGCAGCACACCCAGTTCCTCGAAGCTCTCGCGCACGGCCGCGATGGCCTGCGTGAGCCGCGCGTCGTCCTGCCCGGGCCGGCGGCTGGCCTGGGTATGGGCATAGGCCGCGTGGTCGGCCGCGTCGATGGCGCCGCCCGGGAACACGAAGGCTCCCGGCGCGAAGCTGGCCGTCAG
>DATKFT010000793.1:0-12878 GCA_035544335.1 Pseudorhodoferax sp. | reverse complement strand
GTGCGCCGCCAGGTAGGCGGGCGACGCGAACACCGCCATCTGTTGGTGCCCCAGCAGCCGGGCTGACAACACCGCGCTGTCGCCGAGCGGCCCGCTGCGCAGGGCCAGATCGAAGCCCTCTTCCACGAGGTCCATGTTGCGTTCGCTGAGGTGTACGTCGAACGCCAGCTGCGCATGCCGTCCGTGCCGGCCAGACGGTGCTGGTCCAGGGCACCGGTGGCGTGGCGCTGTTCGGGCTGCAGTTCGCGCGCCTGCATGGCGCGCAGGTGATCGTGGTCTCGGGTGGCGAGGACAAGCGTGCGCAGGCGCTGGCACTGGGCGCCATCTACGCGCTTGCGCGCGACGCCGGCTGGCCGGCCGAAGTGCGCCGGCTCACGCAGGGGCGTGGCGCCGAGCAGGTGCTGGAGACGGTGGGCGGCCCGAACTTCGGCCGCTCGCTCGAAGCGCTGGCGCAGGGTGGCCGCGTGGCGGTGATCGGTGTGCTCGAAGGTGCCAGATCAGCGGCTCGGCTTGCCAGGCGATCCGCAGCCGCGGCACGGTTCAGGGCATCCGCGTGGGCCACCGGCGTGCGCTGCAGGAGATGGTGCGCGCCATCGATGCGAACGCCGTGAAGCCGGTGATCGCAGCCGAGTATGGCTTCGGCGCGGTGCCGCAGGCCTTCGCGCACCTGGAGCGTGGCGCCTTCGGCAGGGTGGTCGTGCGTCTTTGAGGCCTGCCGCAGCCTCCGGCAGCCCCGGCGCGCTCAGGCTGGTCTGCGCGTCGCCGCCCGAAGGACTCGGGCGGCGGTCGCCGTCGGCTAGTTGCGGAACAGATCGAGGATGCGGTTGCGCTCCTCGGCCGGTGGCGGCGACGCGACCGGGTTGTTGGATGGCACCGGCGTGTCCATGCCCAGGCTGCTGACGCCGGTGTTGCGGGCGTACTCGTCGTAGAACCATTCGCCGCCGTTGTTGACCACGCCTGCGGGCGGCGTCGGCGTGCTGACCGGCACGCCCTTGAGCGCCTGGTCCATGAAGTTGATCCAGACCGGCAGTGCCAGGCCGCCGCCGGTCTCGCGTGAGCCGAGGTTGCGCGGCTGGTCATAGCCGATCCAGGTCACGGCCGCCAGCGTGGGCTGGTAGCCCGCGAACCAGGCGTCGATGGCGTCGTTGGTGGTGCCGGTCTTGCCGTACACGTCGGGCCGCTTGAGCATGGCCTGCGCGCGCGCGGCCGTGCCGCGGGAGGTCACCTCGCCGAGCAGCTGGGTCATCATGAAGGCGTTGCGCGCGGGGATGGTGCGCATGGACTCGTCCAGCACCGGCGGCTGGGTTTCCACCAGCGTGCGCCCCTTGTGGTCGGTCACCTTGGCGATCAGCCAGGGATTGACGCGGTAGCCACCGTTGGCGAACACCGAATAGGCGGCCACCATCTGCATGGGCGTGACGGAGCCGGCCCCGAGCGCCATGGTCAGGTAGGCCGGGTGGCGCTCGGCGTCGAAGCCGAAGTGCGTGATCCATTCCTGGGCGTTCTGCGGGCCGACGGCCTGCAGCACACGGATGGACACCATGTTCTTGGACTTGGCCAGGCCCGTGCGCAGCGGCATCGGGCCTTCGAACTTGCCGTCGTAGTTCTTGGGCTCCCAGGGCTGGCCGCCCGTGAAGCCGGCGTCGAAGAACAGCGGCGCATCGTTGACCACGGTGGCGGGCGTGAAGCCCTTTTCCAGCGCGGCCGAGAAGATGAAGGGCTTGAAGCTCGAGCCCGGCTGGCGCCAGGCCTGGGTCGCGTGGTTGAACTTGTTCTTCTGGAAGTCGAAGCCGCCGACCAGCGCACGCACGGCGCCGCTGCGCGGGTCCATGGCCACGAAGGCGCCTTCGACCTCGGGCAGCTGCGTGATCTCCCAGGTGTTCTTGGGCGTCTTGACGACACGGATCACGGCGCCGCGGCGGATCTTGGTGTTCGGCGGTGCGCTGGCGATCAGGCCCGATTGCGCGGGCTTGAGGCCGTCGCCGGTGATCTCGACCTCGTCGCCGTTGCCGCGCACGGCCAGGATGCGCTTGGGGTTGGCGTCCAGCACCACGGCCGACAGCACGTCGCCGTTGTCGGGGTGCTCCGCCAGCACATCGTCGATGGCATCCTCCAGCTCGGCCGGCGTGGTCGGCAGGTTCACGAACTTCTCGGGGCCGCGGTAGATCTGGCGCCGTTCGAAGTCCATGATGCCGCGCCGCAGCGCGTTGTAGGCCGCGATCTGGTCGCTGGCGCTGAGCGTGGTGTAGACGTTGAGACCACGCGTGTAGGTGGCCTCGCCGTACTGCGCGAACATCAGCTGGCGCACCGTCTCGGCGATGAACTCGCCGTGCACGCGCGTGGCATCGTTGGCCGGCCGGATGCGCAGCTCCTCGAGCTTGGCTTCCTGGGCCTGGGCGGCCGTGATGAAGCCGTTTTCCAGCATGCGGTCGATGATGTGCAGCTGGCGCGCGCGCGCGCGGTTCGGGTTGCTGATCGGGTTGTAGGCAGACGGTGCCTTGGGCAGGCCCGCGAGCATGGCGGCCTGGGCGACGCTGATGTCCTTGAGTGGACGGCCGAAATAGGTTTCCGAGGCGGCGGCGAAGCCGTAGGCGCGGTTGCCCAGGAAGATCTGGTTCATGTAGATCTCCAGGATCTGGTCCTTGGAGAGCAGGTGCTCCAGCTTGAAGGTCAGCAGGATTTCGTAGATCTTGCGCGTGTAGGTCTTCTCGGACGACAGGTAGACGTTGCGCGCCACCTGCATGGTGATCGTGGACGCGCCCTGGCTCTTGAAGCGGCCCAGGTTGGCCAGCGCCGCGCGTGCCACGCCCTTGTAGTCCACGCCGCCATGCTCGTAGAAGCGCGAGTCCTCGATGGCCAGCACCGCCTCCTTCATGACCTTGGGGATCTCGGCGATCGGCGTCAGGTTGCGGCGCTCCTCACCGAATTCGCCCAGCAGCATGCCTTCGCTGGAGTACACGCGCAGCGGCAGCTTGGGCCGGTAGTCGGCCAGATCCGACACATCGGGCAGGTTGGGGTAGGCGACGGCCAGTGCGATGGCGATCATCAGCGCCAGGGCCGCAGCCCCCGCTGCCGCCAGGCCCACGAGCCAGACGAGCACGCGGCCCACCCAGGCCCAGGGACTGCGCGGAGGCGGCGAGGCAGTGGAGGGGGAGTCGCCGGAAGAGGACTTAGAAGGCATAGAAATTCGCGAAAGGGCGCCAGCCGCCGGCTGGGCGCGGGCCGCCATTTTGCCTCGCGGCGCTTGCGCCATGCGGCTTTGGGGCCTGTACGGGCATTGCGCTTGTAATGGAGTGTGTACAGCGCGACGGTGTGCAATTGCGTCGGCTTTTGACAACGTGGTGCAGCGTCGGCACACATCATCGGTTCCCGCCCCTAACTGTTGCTGATAGCATCGATAAAGCTTGTCAGCATTTGTATCTAATTCTGAGCAATTCGGGGGCCTCGTTTGATCTCCTTCGGGACGTTGTTCAGCCGTAAGCCGGCCCCGTTGCTGGGGGTCGACATCAGTTCGTCCAGCATCAAGCTGGTCGAGCTGGACCACGATCCGGCCGGACGCCTGCTGCTCACGCGTTGTGCTATCGAACCGCTGGAGAGCGGCTGGATCGCGGACGGCAACATCGAGAAGTTCGACGAGGTCGCGCAGGCCATGCGCCGGCTCGTGAAGAAGTCCGGTACCCGGACCAAGAATGTCGCCATGGCGCTGCCGCCGTCGGCCGTGATCACCAAGAAGATCTCCCTGCCCGGCGGCCTGTCCGACCAGGAGATGGAGTTCCAGGTCGAATCCGAGGCGAACCAGTACATCCCGTTCTCGCTCGACGAGGTCAGCCTGGATTTCTGTGTGATCGGCCCGAGCGCAGGCGTCGCCGGCGACGTCGATGTGCTGATCGCCGCCTCGCGCAAGGAAAAGGTGCAGGACCGCCAGGGCCTGGCCGAGGCCGCCGGCCTGACCCCCGTGGTGCTGGACATCGAGTCCTTCGCGTCCCGGCTGGCCGCCGGCCGTCTGATCGCGCAACTGCCCGAGGCGGGGGCAGGGCAGATCGTGGCGCTGTTCGAGATCGGCGCGATGACGACCAGCATGCAGGTGCTGCGCGACAGCGAGGTGCTGTACGACCGCGACCAGGCGTTCGGCGGCGCCCAGCTGACCCAGTTGATCGTGCGCCAGTACGGCTTTTCCGCCGAGGAGGCCGAGCAGAAGAAGCGCAGTGCCGAGCTGCCGCAGGACTATGCGACGGCCGTGCTCGCGCCATTCGTGGACAGCCTGTCGCAGGAGATCAGCCGCGCACTGCAGTTCTTCTTCACGAGCACACCCCACAACAAGGTCGACCATGTGATGTTGGCAGGCGGCTCCGCGCCGCTGGCCGGTCTGGTCGAGGCGGTGACGCGGCATTCATCCTTCGCCTGCAGCCTGGTCAATCCGTTCGAAGGCATGGAGATCGGCAAGGAGGTCCGCACGGCACGCATGGGGCGCGAGGCGCCGTCCTATCTCACGTCCTGCGGGCTGGCCTTGCGGAGATTTTCTTGACCGTCCGCATCAACCTGCTGCCGCACCGTGAGGCGGCGCGCAAGGCCAGGAGGGAAGCCTTCCTCGTGCAGGTGGGCCTGTCGGCGCTGTTGGCGCTGGCGGTGGCGGCTGTCGTCTACCTGGGTTTCCAGGAGCGCATCGACAACCAGCGCGCGCGCAACCAGTTCCTGCAAAGCCAGGTCCAGGCGCTGGATGTGCAGATCAAGGAAATCGCCACGATCGAACAGGAGATCACGGCACTGACGGCGCGTCAGAAGGCGGTGGAAGACCTGCAAGCCGACCGCAACCTGCCGGTGCACCTGCTCAACGAGCTGGTCAAGGCGCTGCCCGACGGTGTCTACCTCACGAGCCTGAAGCAGGACAACCAGGCGGTGACCCTGCAAGGCGTGGCCCAGTCCAACGAACGCATTTCCGAACTGCTGCGCAACCTGGCCGAGAACACGCCCTGGCTTTCCAAGCCGGACCTGGCCGAGATCGTGGCGGGCAACCTGGCCATCGGTCCGCGCGACAACCGGCGCGTGGCCAATTTCAACCTGCGTGTTCGCCTGGTCCGCGCCAGCGAAGTCGAGGCCGCCGCCAAGGCCAGCCCGGCGCCGGCCGCGGCCCGTCCCTGAAGAACAAGGCCATGGCCAGCAAGTCCCCCAAGGCGCCCTCCATCGATGTGGCCGCGCTGCAGACGCAGGTGACGGAGCAGTTCCGCAACCTGCACCCGTCCGACCCGTCACAGTGGCCGGTGCTGCCGCGCGCGCTGCTGCTGGTCTTTGTCGCGGTCGGCGTGCTGGCCGTGGCGTGGTTCGCCTACCTGAGCAGCTTCGAGGAAGAGCTGCAGATCGAGCAGGCCAAGGAAACGGAGCTGCGACAGACCTACGAGAACCGCCTCGTCAAGGCCGTCAACCTGGACGCGCTCAAGCAGCAGCGCGAGCAGATCCAGCAGTACGTGACGCAGCTCGAACGACAGCTACCGAGCAAGGCCGAGATGGCGGCGCTGCTGTCCGACGTGAACCAGGCGGGCCTGGGCCGCAGCCTGCAGTTCGACGTGTTCCGGCCCGGGCAGATCGTGGTGCGCCCCTATTACGCGGAGCTGCCGATCGCGCTGCAGGTCACGGGGCGCTTCCACGACATCGGGGCCTTCGCGGCCGACGTGGCCAACCTCTCGCGCATCGTGACCTTGAACAACATCAGCATCGTTCCCGCGCGCGACGGCGCGTTGACGATGGACGCCACGGCGCGGACCTTCCGCTACCTGGATCCCGAAGAGATCGCCGCGCAGCAGGCCGCGGCGAAGGGGAACAAATGAGGCGCTGGCGCGCGGCGTGGATGGCGGTGGCCCTGGCCGCGGCCTCGCTGCTGGCGGCCTGCGGGGCAGACGACCAGGACGAACTGCAGCAATGGATGGCCGAACGGCGCAGCCAGGTGCGCACGCGCGTGGCGCCGCTGACCGCGCCCAAGCAGTTCACGCCCCAGGCCTACAACCAGGAGGGGGCGGCCGATCCGTTCAGCCTGCAGCGCCTGGCGTCGGTGCTGCGGCAAGGCAGCGGGCAGGGGGTGGTCAATACCGGCTTGCTGGCGCCCGAACTGGCACGCCGCAGGGAGCCGCTGGAGGCCTATCCGCTGGACGCCATGAGTATGGTGGGCAGCCTGCGCCGCGACGGCAAGCCGGTCGCGCTGGTCCGCGTCGACAACCTGCTCTACCAGGTGCGCCTGGGGGAGCATCTGGGTCAGAACTACGGAAAAGTCACCAAGATCGACGAAGCGGAGGTAATCCTGCGCGAAATCGTGCAGGACGGCAGCGGCGATTGGATCGAGCGCGCGGCGAGTCTGCAGCTGCAGGAGAAAGTCAAATGAACAAGCACAACCACTTGTCCGGCGCGCTGGCGCGCGGCGCCGCGGCGCTGGCACTGGCGCTGGCCGGCTGCGGCGCCTGGGCGCTGCCGGCGATCCAGGCCGTGACGGGCGCGGTGCAGAACGGCACGGAGGTCGTGCGGATCGACCTCACGGAGGCACCCACGGCCTTGCCGGCCGGCGTGTCCATCCAGTCACCGGCGCGCATCGCGCTCGATTTCACGGGCGTGGCCAGCAACCTGCCGCGCGCGGCCGTGGAGATCAACCAGGGCAACCTGCGTTCGGCCAATGTGTTCAGCGTGGGCGAGCGTTCGCGTGTGGTGCTCAACCTCAAGCAGGCGACTTCGTACAAGACCTTGCTGCAGGGCAACTCCGTGCTGGTCGTGCTGGACCCTGTGGCTTCGGCCTTGCCGGCCAACCCGCCACCGGTGTTCCCCGACGCCGGCGCGCAGGGGCGCACGGCGCTGCGCGACCTGGACTTTCGGCGCGGCGCGGACAACACCGGGCGCGTGGTCGTGGGCCTGGGCAGCAGCCAGGTCGGCGTGGACCTGCGCCAGCAGGGCCAGAGCCTGGTGGTGGAGTTCCTGAACTCCACACTGCCTGAAGGGCTGCGGCGCCGGCTGGACGTGGCCGATTTCGACACGCCTGTGCAAAGCATCTCGACCTTCCAGGTCGGCGACCGCGTGCGCATGGTCATCGAGCCGCGCGGCAACTGGGAGCACAGCGCCTACCAGAGCGACGGCCAGTTCGTGGTCGAGGTGCGGCCCCAGCGCGTCGATCCGACCCGGCTGAGCCAGGGTCCGGGCTTCAGCGGCGAGAAGCTGTCGCTGAACTTCCAGAACATCGAGGTGCGGGCCCTGCTGCAGGTGATCGCCGACTTCACGAACTTCAACGTCGTGACCTCCGATTCGGTGACCGGCGCGGTGACGCTGCGGCTCAAGGACGTGCCCTGGGACCAGGCCCTGCAGATCATCATGGACGCCAAGGGCCTGGGCATGGAGAAGAACGGCAGCGTGCTCTGGATCGCGCCCCGGGACGAGATCGATGCGCGCAAGAAGAAGGTCCTGGAGTCCGCCGCGGCATTGGAGAGCCTGGAGCCGCTGCGCACCCAGTCGTTCCAGATGAACTACGCGCGTGCGGTGGACATCGCTGCGCAGATCACCTCCACGGGCGGCGCTTCGGGCGGCAGTGGTGGCTACACCCGCTTCCTGAGCAACCGTGGCACGGCCATCCCGGAGCCGCGCACCAACCAGCTGTTCGTGACCGACGTGGCCAGTCGGCTGGAGGCCGTCAGCCAGCTCATCAAGAAGCTCGACGTGGCGGTGCGCCAGGTGCTCATCGAGGCACGGATCGTCGAGGCCTCCGACACCTTCGGCAAATCGATCGGCGTGCGGCTGGGCGGCGGCGACCTGCGTGCGCAGCGCGGCGGCGACGGCGGCTACCGCCTGGCGGGCAACAACCGCGTGGCCTTTGGCAGCAGCTACGGCAACGCGGTGGCGTCCAGCGGCATGGGCGGCACCGTCAACACCAACAGCAACTTCGTGAACCTGCCGGCCGTCGCGCAGGGCAGCGCCGAGGAGGCCGCGAGTTTTGCCGTGTCCATCTTCAACTCGGCCGCCAACCGCTTCCTGACGCTGGAGCTGTCGGCATTGGAGGCCGATGGCAAGGGCAAGGTCGTGTCCAGCCCGCGTGTTGTGACGGCCGACCAGACCAAGGCCTTGATCGAGCAGGGCACCGAGCTGCCCTACCAGGTGGCCACCTCCAGCGGTGCGACCTCCATCGCGTTCCGCAAGGCCAACCTCAAGCTGGAGGTCACACCGCAGATCACGCCGGAGGGCAACATCATCCTGGACCTGGACGTGAACAAGGACAGCGTGGGCCAGAGCACGGCGGCCGGTTTCGCGATCAACACCAAGCACATCAAGACCCAGGTGCTGGTCGAGAACGGCGGGACCGTGGTGATCGGCGGCATCTTCGAGCTCAACGAGGTCGAGGACGTGACCAAGGTGCCGCTGCTGGGTGACATCCCGATCGCCGGCAACCTGTTCAAGAGCCGCACGCGCACGTCGAACAAGCAGGAAATGCTGATCTTCATCACGCCCAAGATGATTGCCGACCGGATGGCAGGGCGCTGAGTCATCGAAATTTGGAGGGGAACGCGATGCGTTGGATGCGATACATGGTGACCGCCTTGGCGGCGGGGTTCTTGGCTGCCTGCGGCGGCGGTGGTGGTAGCGGCGGGACGCCCGGCGGTGGCACGGGGGGGGGCACGCCCACGCCCACGCCGGTCATGACCGTGGCCATCGTCAACGGCAGCGGCGCCACCGTGAGCAGCGTCAACGTGGGCGGAGCCTTCATGGCACAGGCCACGCTCAAGAGCGCCTCCGGCGTCGCGATCGCCGGCCGCCTCGTGACCTTCGAGGTGTCTGACACCACGGTCGCCACGCTGACACCTGCCACCGCGCTGACGGATGCTTCGGGCCTGGCCCAGGTCAAGATCGAACCGGCCTCGCTGTCCGCGCGCGGGGCAGCCACGGTGAAGGCCAGTGCCACGGTCGACACGACCGCCGCGACCGGCAGCGCCGATTTCGCGATCTCCGCGTCCAGCCTCGCGCTGTCAACCTTGGCCATCAGCCCGAGCACACTGGCCTCCGGCGGCAATGCGACGGTGTCGACCACGGCGACCATCGGCGGTGCGCCTGCGGGCGCGACCCCGGTGAACGTCGCGTTTTCCGCTTCGTGCGGCCGCATCGACGGCCAGGACACGAGCACCGGCAGCTTCAGCAAGACGACGAATGGCAGCGGGGTGGCCTCGGTGGCCTATTCCTCGGTCAGTGGTTCGGGCCAGCCCTGCAGCGGCTCTGTGACCATCACCGCGTCCAGCGCGGGCGCGACGGCCCAGACCGGCGCGCTGACTGTGGCGGCCCCCGTGGCCAACACCGTGACCTTCGTGGACGCGTCCCCGCAGCAGATCTTCGTGGCGGGCAGCGGCGCTGCCGAGCAGTCAGTCCTGCGCTTCCGCGTGCTCTCGTCGGTCGGCGCGACGCTGGCCAGCGTGCCCGTGCGCCTGAGCATCGAAACCAACCCGGGCGGCGTGGGCCTCGGTGCCTCGGGCGCGACGGGCGCAGTCACGACGACCAGCGACGCCGACGGCTACGTGTCCATCGCCACGTTCTCCGGCACGATTCCCGGCCCCGTGCGCGTGCGCGCGACGCTGGTCAGCAACCCTGCGGTCTTTGCGGAGTCGCAGTTCCTGACGGTGGCCTCGGGTCCCCCGTCGCAGCGCTTCATGAGCCTGTCGGCCAGCAAGATCAGCCTGGAGGGCTGGGCACTCGACGGCTCGTCCACCACGCTGACCGTGCGGCTGGCCGACCGCCAGGGCAACGCGGTGGAAGATGGCACCGTCATCAACTTCACGGCGGAAGGCGGCCAGGTGGCGCGCAGCTGCGCGACCACGCGCACCGACAACATTTCCTCGTGTTCGGTGAACTTCGTGACGCAGAACCCCAGGCCTGCGGGCGGGCGGGCATCGGTGCTGGCCTATACCGAGGGCACCAAGGACTACGTGGATGCCAACGGCAACAACATCTTCGATGCCGGCGACACCTTGATCCAGCTCGGCGATGCCTACCGTGACGACAACGAAAACAACGCTTTCGACACGGGCGAGTTCATGGTGCCGCGCGGCGCCACGGGCTCATGCAGCGGCGCCGGTGGTTCCTTCCCGTCCAGGGCGAATACCTGCGACACGGGCCTGGCCACCACGGTGCGGCAGCAGGCAGTGCTGCTGTTCGGTTCAACCCAGCCCTCTATTTCGGACGTCGCCGCGACCACCACGCGCCTGAGCTTCCTGCTGCACAGCGAAGATAATGTGCTGTTGCCGATGCCCGCGGGCACCCAGGTTTCCGTGACGACTTCGCCTTCGAGCTGCACGGTCGACAACGTGGCCGGAACGCCTGTGGCGGATGTCCGGCCCACGCCAGGCCAGCCCTCGGAGAGTCTGGCGAGCCGGGTGGAGCTGTCCCTGAGCAGCTGTGCTGCCGGCAACACCGTGACGATCAAGGTCACAGCCCCCTCGGGCTTGGCTACGACGTTTCCCGCTGTGACGCTGCAATGAGGTTTTTGTTTGAACATCGCGCTTGTCGGCTTGCCCGGATCGGGCAAGTCGACCGTCGGCCGCCAGTTGGCGCGCCGCCTTCAGCTTCCTTTCGTTGATGCGGACCAGTGGGTCGAGCGCCAGCTGGGCTGCTCGATCCGCGAGTATTTCGAGCGCGAAGGCGAAGTCGGTTTCCGTGACTTCGAGCAGCAGGCGCTGCTCGACATCGCGGCCAGCGGCCCGGCCGTGATCGCCACGGGGGGCGGTGCCGTGCTGCGCCAGGCCAACCGTGTCTGTTTGCGCGAGAACGCGCGGGTCTTCTACCTGTTCGCTTCGCCCGAGGAGGTGTACCGCCGTCTGCGCAACGACCAGGTGCGGCCGCTGCTGCAGGTGGCCGATCCGCTGGCACGGCTGCGCGACCTGTTCGCGCAGCGCGATCCGCTGTACCGCGAAGCGGCCCACGAGGTCATCACGATCGGCCGGCCCTCGACCGCGGCGCTGGTCAACACCATCGCCGGTATCGTGCAGCCGCCGGGCGGCTGAGCGCCGGCCTGGGCGGCAGCCGCCCCCGGGCCGTCCCGCACCCCCGCCGCTTACACTTGGCGCCCTGATGGACGCCACCCTTTCCGCCCCCCCTTCGACCCAGGTGCAGATTGCGCTGGGTGACCGCAGCTACCCCATCCGCATCGGCGCCGGACTGTTCGACCGGCCGGACACCTATGCGGGGCTGCCGCGCGCCGCTGCGGCGCTGGTCGTCACCAACACCTTGCTGGCGCCGCTGTACGCGCAGCGGCTGCAGCAGGCGCTGGCCGGCCGCTATGCCGCGGTGCACCTGGTGGTGTTGCCCGACGGCGAGGCCCACAAGACCTGGGAGACGCTGAACCTGATCTTCGACGCGTTGCTGTCGCGCGGCTGCGACCGCAAGACGGTGCTGTTCGCACTCGGCGGCGGTGTGGTCGGGGACATCACGGGCTTTGCGGCCGCCAGCTACATGCGTGGCGTGCCCTTCGTGCAGGTGCCCACCACCTTGCTGGCGCAGGTGGATTCCTCGGTGGGTGGCAAGACCGCGATCAACCACCCGCTGGGCAAGAACATGGTGGGCGCGTTCTACCAGCCGCAGCTCGTGGTCTGCGACCTGGACGTGCTCAAGACCCTGCCGCCGCGCGAGCTCAGTGCGGGCCTGGCCGAAATCATCAAGTACGGACCGATCGCCGACGCAGTCTTCCTGGACTGGATCGAGGCCCACGTCGATGCGTTGCGCGCGGGCGACCCTGCGACGCTGGCGCATGCCGTGCAGCGCAGCTGCGAGATCAAGGCCGAGGTGGTCGGCCAGGACGAGCGCGAAGGCGGCCTGCGCGCCATCCTCAACTTCGGCCACACCTTCGGCCACGCGATCGAAGCCGGCATGGGCTATGGCGCCTGGCTGCACGGCGAGGGCGTGGGCTGCGGCATGGTCATGGCTGCGCGGCTGTCGCAGCGTCTGGGCCTGCTCGACGCCGCGGCGGTGGATCGGCTCACGCGTCTGGTCGAGCGCGCCGGCCTGCCCACGGTCGGCCCCATCCTCGACGCCGGCGACAACGCCGGCCGCTACCTCGCACTCATGCGCGTGGACAAGAAGGCCGAGGCCGGCGAGATCAAGTTCGTGCTGATCGACGGCATCGGCCGTGCCGTCGTGCGCGGCGCACCCGACAGCCTGGTGCGCGAGGTCATCGCCGCGTCCTGCGCCTGACGATGCAGGCCGCGCTGGCTCCCTACGCCTGCGACCCCGCCGCGAGCCGCGGTCGCCGCCATGCCGAGGTGCCGGCGCCCACGCGCACCGAGTACCAGCGCGACCGCGACCGCATCGTGCACTCCACGGCGTTCCGGCGCCTGGTCTACAAGACCCAGGTGTTCCTGAACCACGAGGGCGACCTGTTCCGCACGCGGCTCACGCACTCGCTGGAGGTGGCGCAGCTGGGCCGTTCGATCGCGCGCTCGCTGGCGCTTAACGAAGACCTGGTCGAGGCCATCGCGCTCGCGCACGACCTGGGCCACACGCCGTTCGGCCATGCCGGTCAGGACGCGCTGAACGCCTGCATGGCCGACTGGGGCGGCTTCGAGCACAACCTGCAGAGCCTGCGCGTGGTGGACGAGCTCGAGCAGCGCTACCCGCGCTACGACGGCCTGAACCTGTCCTTCGAGACGCGCGAGGGCATCCTCAAGCATTGCGCGCGCGCCAATGCCGAGCGCCTGGAAGCGGCCTGGCCCGGCGATGTGGGGCGGCGCTTTCTCGAGCGCAGCCAGCCCAGCCTGGAGGCGCAGCTGTGCAACCTGGCCGACGAGATCGCCTACAACGCCCACGACATCGACGATGGCGTGCGCTCGGGCCTGCTGGTCCTGGCGCAGCTGGAGGAGGTCCCGCTGTTCGACGATTTC
>DATKFT010000792.1:0-2108 GCA_035544335.1 Pseudorhodoferax sp. | reverse complement strand
CAAGGTCAATCCGAAAGTCAATGGGCCAGGCCCAGGTGGCGGTCGATCAGCGCGGGGTCGGCCAGCAGCGCGGCGCTGGGGCCGGCGTGGACCACGGCGCCGTGGTCGATCACGATGCATCGCTCGGAATGCGCGAGCGCGAGCGCGTGCTTCTGCTCGACGAGCACGATGCCCATGCCGCCCGTGGCGCGCATGCGGTCGATCGCGGCCAGCATCTCCTCGACCACGATGGGTGCCAGGCCTTCGACGGGCTCGTCGAGCAGCAGCACGCGCGGGTTGGTCATGAGCGCGCGGCCCAGGGCCAGCATCTGCTGCTCGCCGCCGGACAGCTGGTCGCCGTGGTGCTGGCGGCGCTCGGCCAGGCGCGGGAAGAGTTCGCAGACCCGCGCCAGCGTCCAGTCGCCGGGCCGCGCGACCACGCGCAGGTTCTCCTCCACCGTGAGCGAGGCAAACACCTCGCGCTGCTGCGGCACCCAGGCGATGCCGGCCCGGTTGCGCCGGTGCGGCGCGAGGCCTTGCACGGGCTGGCCATCGAGCAGGATCTCGCCGCCGTGGTGGTCGGTCAGGCCCATGATGGTCTCCACGAGCGTGGTCTTGCCCACGCCGTTGCGGCCCACGACGACCAGCGTTTCGCCGGCGTGCAGGTGCAGGCTGAGGCCGTGCAGCACGCGCGAGGCGCCGTAGCCGGCCTGCACCTGGTGCAGTTCGAGCAAGCATGTCATCGCGCAGCCCCCATCCGGCTGGAAGGAAGTTCTCTATCCACCAAGGTAGGCCTTTCGAACGCCGGCATGGGCGCGGATCTCGTCGGGGGTGCCCTGGGCCAGCAGGCTGCCGCCAGCCAGCACCGTCACGCGCTGCGCGTAGCGGAACACGATGTTCATGTCGTGCTCGATGAACAGCAGCGTCGTGCCTTCGGTCAGCGTCGCCAGGCGCTCGAACAGCGCATGGCCCTGCGTGGTCGACAGGCCGGCGGCCGGCTCGTCGAGCAGCAGCACGCGCGGACGCAGCGCGTAGGCCAGCACGACCTCGAGCAGGCGCTGCTGGCCATAGGCCAGTTCCTGGGTGGGCAGCAGCGCGTCGCCGGCCAGACCGAAGCGCTCCAGCAAGGCGGCGGCTTCGTCGATCTGCGGGGCGCAGCGCCGCAGCGCGCGCAGCGAGGGCCTGCTCAGCCGGTCACGCTGGCACAGCGCCAGCACCACGGACTCCAGCGGCGTCAGCGAGGGAAACAGCTGGTTGATCTGAAAGGTGCGCACGATGCCCGCTGCCACGCGCTCGCCGGCGCTGGCCCGCGTGACATCGCGGCCGTCCAGCAAGACTTCTCCTTCGGTCGGCCGCAGCAGCCCCGTGACCACGGCCACGAAGGTGCTCTTGCCCGCGCCGTTGGGGCCGATCACGGCATGGCGCTCGCCACGCGCGAGCGCAAAGTCGATGCCGGCGAAGACCCGCAGCCCGCCGAAGGCCATGCCCAGGCCGCGTGTGGCCAGTACGACCTCGCTCATGGGAATACCTTCGCGCTCACGCGCTGCGGTGCGAGCGCCTTCGGGCGGCCGGGCGGCGCTCATGACACCACCTCCGGCGCTGGCAGCGCCCTGCCCTTGCCGCGCCGCCGCCAGGCCGTGCGCAGGCTGGGCAGGATGCCCTTGCGGAAGAAGGCCACGATCAGCACGAGCACGAGGCCGATCCAGAAGTACCAGTAGACCGGGTTCAGCGCCGCGAGCAGGTCGCGCAGCACCAGGAACACCAGCGCACCCGCGAAGCCGCCATACAGCATGGCGGCGCCGCCGATCACGAGCACGACCAAGAGGTCGGCCGAGCGCTGGAACGACAGCACCTCGGGCGCGACGAACTGCGTGGTCTGCGTGAGCAGCGCGCCGGCCACGCCGGCCAGCGCGGCCGAGACGCCGAATGCCCAGGTCAGGTCGCCGGCCACGGGCGCGCCCAGCATGGCCATGCGGCGCGCGTTGTCGCGTGCGCCCAGCAGCGCCAGGCCCCAGGCCGAGTGCAGCAGCGCACGCACGAGCAGGAACAGCACGAACACCACGGCCAGCACGTAGACATAGCCCGTGCGGCCGAACATGTCGAAGCGGAACAAGCCCAGCACGGGCGCG
>DATKFT010000791.1:0-1871 GCA_035544335.1 Pseudorhodoferax sp. | reverse complement strand
GAGGCCGCCGCGGACGCGCCCACGCACCGCTTCGCCGCGGCCGTGCACGGCTGGTCCGTGCCCGTGCAGGCCACGCTGCAGCTGGACCCCCGCGCCGACGCGGCCCTGCTGCAGCGCATGGCCTGGCTGCTGCTGCTCGCGGCGCTGGGCGGCGCGGCCGTGGTCTCGCTGGGGGGCTGGCTGCTGGTGCGGCTGGGCCTGGCGCCCCTGCGCCAGCTGGCCGCGCAGACCGGCCAGCTCGATGCCGACACGCTGGCCCGGCGCCTGGACGGCCGCGCCCAACCGGCCGAACTGCAGCCGCTGATCGCGCAGTTCAACGCGCTGCTGGACCGCCTGGCTGCGGCCTATGCGCAGATGGAGGCCTTCAACGCCGATGTGGCGCACGAGCTCAACACGCCGCTGGCCACGCTGATCAGCGGCAGCGAGCTGGCGCTGCGCAGGGCCGCGAGCCGCGAAGAACTGCAGGAGCTGCTGGGCTCCAACCTGGAGGAGCTGGACCGGCTCGCGCGCATCGTGGCCGACATGCTGTTCCTCTCGCGCGCACAGCGCGGCACGGGCGCACGGCGCACGGCCGTGCCGAGCCTGGCCGCGCTCGCGGCCGAGGTGGCCGAGTTCCACGAGGCAGCGTTGCAGCAGGCCAGGCTGTCCGTGCGCATCGAGGGCGACGCCGCTGCCACCGTCGATGCCGGCCTGCTGCAGCGCGCGCTGTCCAACCTGCTGGGCAATGCCACGCGGCATGCCGAGGCGGGCAGCACGGTGCTGCTGCGCATCGCGCAGCCCGCGGCCGGGCGCGTCGACCTGCTCGTCGAGAACACGGGGCATGACATCGCGCCACAGGACCTGCCGCGCCTGTTCGACCGCTTCTTCCGCGCCGATCCGGCGCGCGCCCAGGCCGGCACCCCGACGGGCGCCAACCATGGCCTGGGCCTGGCCATCGTGGCGGCCATCGCGCGTCTGCACGGCGGTGGCACGCTGGCCCGCTCGCACGCCGGCCGCACCGGCATCGGGCTGTGGCTGCAGGATGGCGCGCAGATGACACAAACGTCATCGGACGGTGCGGCTTCCTGAGCTTTGGGTTTCCAGAATTCGGCGTACCGCGCAACACCGCGCGGCGCCTGACGAGAAAGGAAACTCCATGTCCCGCACCCCTCTTCTGCTGCTGCCGCTGGCCGCCCTGCTGGTCCTGGGCCAGCCCGCACTGGCCAACCAGGCCGAACCGCTCACGCGCGAGCAGGTGCGCGCCGAGGTGCTGCAGGCCCGCACCCAGGGCCAGCTGTTCACGGGCGGCGAAGCCGGCGCCTGGCCCGCGCCGCCGGCCTCCGGCACGCCTGCCACACGCGCCCAGGTGCAGCAGGCGCTGGCCGCCTCGGGCCCGCTGCCCTCCGGCGAAGGCGTCGCGCCCGTGCCGCCCGCCGCCACCGGCACCAGCACACTGAGCCGCGCCGCCGTGCACGCGCAGGCCGTCGCCGCACTGCGCGCAGGCCTGCTGCCCGGCGGCGAAGTCTGAACCCCGAGACCCTGAACCGCGTGGGGGCGCCGGCAGCGCGCCGGCGGC
The DNA here is from genome assembly GCA_035544335.1 of Pseudorhodoferax sp. Classification (GTDB taxonomy): domain Bacteria; phylum Pseudomonadota; class Gammaproteobacteria; order Burkholderiales; family Burkholderiaceae_C; genus Pseudorhodoferax. Next base: position 316 of record DATKFT010000791.1, on the reverse strand, counting down.
AGATCAGGCCGGCAACGCGTCGGCCATGCGGAACACGGACACCGTGCGCACGAGGTCCTGCGCCTGGCTGTTCAGGCTGCTCGCGGCGGCGGCCATCTGCTCGACCAGCGCGGCGTTCTGCTGGGTCGCGTGGTCCATGTTCTGCACGGCTTCGCCGATCTGCGACACGCCGGCGTTCTGTTGCACGCTGGCCGCGCTGATGCCGGTCATGATGTCCGTCACGCCTCGGATGCTGGCCACGACCTCTTGCATCGTGCGCCCGGCCTTCTCGACCAGTGCACTGCCTTGCTCGACGCGGCTCACGCTGTCGGTGATC
>DATKFT010000790.1:0-19845 GCA_035544335.1 Pseudorhodoferax sp. | reverse complement strand
CTCGCCGGCCGCAGCACGGCGGGCCATCTCGGCCATCGCGGTCGCGCCGTTCGGGAACGGGCGCAGCGCGCCCGCGCAGTCCTGGTCCAGCCCCAGCGACTGCAGCACGCGCATGAAGTGGATGCCGGCCGTGGCGTTCTGCGGGTCGGGGAAGTAGATGGCGCTGGCCGCGCGCAGGGCGCTGGCCAGCTGCTCGGGCGTGGCGATGGCGGGACGCGGCCGGCCCGCCGGCACGGCCACGCCCGTGTGCACCAGGCCCAGCGAGCGCGTGCTGCCGGCCCGCACATGGCCAGAGGCCACGAGCTGGTCGACCAGCGGCCGCGTCAGGATCACGAGGTCACAGGGCGTGCCAGCCAGCAGGCGGTCGCGCATCGCACCCACGGCGCTGAACTGGCCCTCGATGGCCTGCCCGCTGCGCTGCTGGAATTCCTGTTCCACGGCGCGCACCACGGCGGCTGCCGCGCCGCCACTCAGTACTTTCATCTTCGATCTCCTTTGGATTCCTTGTTACGCGGCCTGCGCCTGTGCCAGCAGCCGCTCGAAGCTGAGCGGCATGGAACGCATGCGCACGCCCACGGCGTCGGCCACGGCATTGGCGATGGCCGCGGCCACGGGTCCGGCCGCGCACTCGCCCGCGCCGAGCGAGGGCAGGGCCGGCCGGTCCAGCAGCGCGAGCTCCACGCGCGGCTGCTGCGTGAACCGCGCGATCGGGTAGTGCTCCCAGCTGTTGGACAGCACGCCCGCGTCGCTCCACTGCGCCGACTCGTGCAGGGTCCAACTGGCCGACTGCAGCGCGCCGCCCTCGATCTGGTTGCGCGCGCCGTCCGGGTGCACCACGCAGCCCAGGTCCGCCGCGATCCAGAGCCGGCGCAGGTGCACGGCCTCGGCCACGACGAGCTCGGCCACGACGGCGCAGAACGCGCCCGTGTTCTTGTAGCGCGCATAGGCCAGGCCGCGGCCGTAGCCCTCTTCGGCGTGGGCCGGCCGGCCCGCGTCCCAGCCGGCCAGATCCGCCGCACGCTGCAGCACCGCGCGGGCGCGCGCGTGCTCGGGCGCCTCGCCTGTCAGGTGGGCCAGCCGGAAGGCCAGCGGGTCCTCGCCGGCCTGCAGCGCCATCTCGTCCATGAAGGACTCGGCGGCGAACACGTTCAGGTGCGCGCCCAGTGCGCGCAGGGCCGACACGCGCAGCGGCATCGCGAGCACGCGGTGGTTCAGCACGCGCAGCCCCGCCAGCGCGTAGGGCGGTTCGGCATTGCGCTCGGAGCCACCGCCGGCGGCCAGCGCCGCATTCACGGCCATGGGCACGGCGGCGGGCGCTGCGGTCTGCCAGGCGCCGAGCAGGGCCGGCGTGCGGTCGCGGCCCGGCCGCGTGCCATGGCCCTGGCTCCAGACCTGCTGCTCCCATTGCGCCAGCCGCCCGTCGGGTCCCAGGGCCGCGCGGATGCGCACGAGCATGGCCGGCCCCAGCGGGGCATGGGCCATCTCGGCGCTGCGCGTCCATTGCACGCGCACATGCCGGCCGCCCGCGTGGCGCGCCAGCCAGGCAGCGTCGAAGGCCACGTCGTCGGCGCCGTTGTGGCCGTAGCAGCCCGCGCCTTCCACATGGGCGACCTCGACCGCGGCGGGTGCCAGGCCCAAGGCCAGCGCGAGGTCGCGCCGCAGGTTGTAGATGGCCTGGCTGTGGCTCCAGACCTGCAGCGCGGGCTGGGCACCGGTCCAGCGCGCGATCGCGCAGCTCAGCCCGATCGAGGCGTGCTGCAGGTAGGGGCGCTCGTAGTCGGCCTGGTGTTGCTGCAGGGCCTGCGGTCCGGTCTGCGGCGGCACGCGCTCGCAGACCGTGGTGGTGTCCAGCGGCTGGCTGCACAGCCATTGGGCCATGCCGTCCATGGGCGGCGCCGTGGCCTCGGTCTGCCACAGGCTGGCGTCCTGCTCCCAGCGGGCCCAGCGCGCATGCAGCCGGGCCAGCGCCAGCTCCGAGCGGGCCAGCACGCCGACCAGCAGGCCGTCGTGCACGACCTGCTCGATGCCGTCCAGCGCGCGCAGCGCGTCCAGGCGCTGCGCGCGCAGCGTGGCCTGCACACGCGCGGGCAGCACGGCGGGGCGCAGCACGGCGCCGTGGCACATGCCGGGAAAGTCCAGGTCCTGCAGGTAGCGAAAGCGCCCGAACACGATGTCCGCAACCTCGGGCCGTGGGCTGTCGGCCCAGGCCTGCGGCAGCGCGGCCGGCGCTGCGGTGTTGGCCGGCACCGGCAGCGCGGCGTCCCCGGGCGCCGACAGCGCGGCATAGGACTGCGGCGCCGCGCCGGCGCTGAAACCCTGCGGCGTCAGGTGCACGGCCGCGGGCGCCACGCCGCAGCGCTGCGCGAGCCGGCCGCGGCTGAGTTCGCGCAGGAACGCGGCCGCGCAGCGCAGGGCCGCGCCCGAGTGCTGCACCGACAGGCTGCCCGAGGTCACGGCCTCGTCGGGACTGTGCGCGGTGCTGGCGCGCACCATGTGCACGCGCGCGGGCGGCAGCTGCAGCTCCGCGCAGACGATGAGCCGCAGCGCATGCGAGATGCCCTGGCCGATGTCGACCTTGCCGCTGAAGGCCTCGACATCGCCGTCGCTGCGCACGCGCAGCCACTGGCCCAGGCGCGGGTGCGCCTGCAGGGCCGCGGGCAGCGCGGGTGCCGCAGGCGCTCCGCTCATGCTGCCTGGGCCGCGCGCAGCACGGCGCGCACCACGCGCTGGTGCACGCCGCAGCGACACAGGTGGCGGTCCAGCGCGGCGCGCACGCTGTCTTCGTCCGGATGCGGCTCGCGCTGCAGCAGGTCCACGGCGGCGATGACCATGCCGCTCGTGCAGAAGCCGCATTGCAGGGCCTGCTCGGCGATGAAGGCGGCCTGCACGGGATGCGGCGCCTGCGGCGTGCCCAGGCCCTCCAGCGTGGTCACGCTGCGGCCTGCGAGCGACCACAGCGGCATGCTGCACGAGGCCGTGGAGCGCCCGTCCACGAGCACATGGCAGGCGCCGCACTGCTCGGCACCACAGCCCAGGCGCGTGGCCTTCAGGCCCGCGTCGTGGCGCAGGTGGTCCAGCAGGGTCTGGCCGTCCTGCGGCACGGCCGTGCGCGGCGCGCCATTGAGCGTGAAATGGACCGGCGTGGACATGGCTGCAGCGCGGGCCGGCCTCAATCGGGCTTGGTGCCGGAGGCCTTGATGATGCGCGCCCACTTGTCGATGTCGCTGCGCAGGTGCTTGTCGAACTCGGCCACGTTCATCGACATCGGCACGGCGCCCTGCTGGGCCCAGGTGCTGCGCACCTCGGGCTGCGCGACGATGCGGCGCAGCTCGGCATTGAGCTTCTCGACCACGGCCGCGGGCGTGGCGCGCGGCGCCATGAGGCCAAGCCAGATGGTGGCCTCGAAGCCGGGCACCGTCTCGGCCACGGTCGGCATGTCCGGCAGGTTGGGCGAGCGCACCAGGCCCGAGCTCGCGATGCCGCGCACCTTGTTCTCGCGCGCAAAGCCGGCCATCGTGGTCTCGGCGTCGAACATCATCTGCACCTGGCCGCCGATCAGGTCGGTGCGCGCGCCCGAGCTGCCCTTGTAGGGCACGTGGGCGATGTCCACGCCGGCCATGTACTTGAACAGCTCGCCGGCCATGTGGTAGGGCGTGCCGTTGCCCGAGGAGGCGTAGTTCAGCTTGCCCGGCTGGGCCTTGGCCAGCGCCACGAGCTCGGCCACGTTCTTGACCGGCACCGAGGGGTGCACGGCCAGCACGAGGTTGGAGTAGTTGACCGGCGCGATGCCGACGAAGTCCTGCATCAGCGCATAGGGCTTGTTCGGGATCAGCGACTCGTTGACCGTCTGCGTGTTGGACATCATGAGCAGCGTGTAGCCGTCGGGCGCGGCCTTGGCCACCGCGTCGGTGCCGATCACCGAGCCCGCGCCGGGCCGGTTCTCGACCACGAAGGGCTGCTTGAGCGCGTCCTGCAGCCGCTGCGCGACGAAGCGCGCGTAGTTGTCGGCCGGGCCGCCGGCCGCGAACGGCACGACGATGCGCACGGGCCGTGCCGGGTAGTCCTGCGCCGAGGCCATCGGCAGGGCCAGCGCGCCGAGCGCCAGCGCCAGCATCTGCCGGCGCGCGGGCCGGATGCATGCGGGTGTGTTCATGTTGTCTTGTCTCCTGGGGAATGCCCTGCCGGCACGCGGCGGGCGGCGGTGTCGGGGTGTCGCGGTGCTACAGCACCCGGCCGATGCGGTCGACCACGCTGGCCATCGCGCGCGCATCGGCCTGCACGAAGCGCTCGAACTCGGGCGCGTCCTGGTACTGGAAGGAGGTGCCGGCCGTGCGCATGACACTGAGCGCGCGTGCGTCCTGCGCGGCGAAGCGCGCGGCCTGGCGCAGCCGGTCGACCACGGGCGCCGGCGTGGCGACGGGCACGAACAGGCCGGCCCACTGTGCGTACTGGACCGGCACGCCCAGCTCGCGCAGCGTGGGCACCTCGGGCAGCGCGTCCAGGCGCTTGTCGCCCCAGTGCGCCAGCGCGCGCAGCTTGCCGGCCTGGATGTGCTGCTGCACGCTGGCCGGCCCGGTGGCCACCGCATCGACCTGGCCCGACAGCAGCGCCAGCACGGCCGGCGCGGCACCCGTGTAGGGCACGTGCAGCAGGAAGCTGCCGGTCGCGGCCTTGAGCTGCTCCATCGGCACGTGCATGGTGCCGTAGTTGCCCGAGGAGCCGAACGAGCGCTGGCCGGGCCTGGCCTTCACGTCGGCCAGGAACTCGGCGAAGGTCTTCCAGGGGCTGTCGGCGCGCACCACGAGCACGGTGGGATCGGCCGTGAAGCGTGCCACGGGCCGCAGCTGCTCGATCTTGAACATGGGCGAGCGGCCGAGCACGCGGTCGGCCTCGGGCAGCACGACCAGCGAGGACAGGGCCATCAGCACGGTGTAGCCGTCGGGCCGTGCCTTGGCCACCTGGGCCATGCCGATGCCGCCGCCCGCGCCGGCCTTGTTCTCGACGACGATGGCCTGCTGCAGCTCGCGGGCCATGGCCTCGGCCACGGGCCGGCCGACCACGTCGGCCACGCCGCCGGGCGGGAAGGGCACGACCATGGTGATGGGGCGCTCGGGGTAGGGGGCCTGGGCCCAGGCGGCGGGCGCGGTGCAGGCGGCCAGCCAGGGCATGGCGAGGCCTTTGAGCAGGGTGCGGCGCGGTGTGCGCATGCGTGTCTCCTTATATGTTCTGCGAAGGCCGCCCTCGTTCGCTTTGCCTGGGCGGCTGGCGCCGCCGGGCCCCTCGGGGCCCGGCGCGGGCTTCAGACGAAGCGGTTCTCGATGCTGCCGATGCCGTCGATCTCCACGCGCACCACGTCGCCGCTGCGCAGGTAGCGCGGTGGCGTGAGGCCCATGCCCACGCCGGCCGGCGTGCCCGTGGCGATCACATCGCCGGGCAGCAGCGTGATGCCGCGCGAGACGGTCTCGATCAGCGTCGGGATGTCGAAGATCATGTTCTCGGTCGGGCCGTCCTGGCGCAGCTCGCCGTTGACCCAGCAGCGCACACGCGTGCTGCGGCCATCGAGTTCGTCGGCCGTGACGAGCCAGGGGCCCATGGGGCAGAAGGTGTCGAAGGACTTGCCCATGTCCCATTGCTGGTGGCGCATCTGCACGTCGCGGGCCGTCACGTCGTTGACGATGGTGTAGCCGTACACATGGGCCATGGCGTCGGCGCGCGCGATGTTCTTGCCACCCTGGCCGATCACGACGGCCAGCTCGGCCTCGTAGTCGATCTGCTCGGACACGGCAGCGCCGGGCAGCTCGACCGCGTCGGCGGGGCCGACCACGCACTCGGGCACCTTGGTGAACACGATGGGCCAGACGTCGGTCTTGGCCGCGCTGTCCTTGAACACGGAGCTGGCCAGCTCCTTGGCGTGGGCGTGGTAGTTGCGGCCCACGCACCACAGGTTGCGGCGCGGCCGCGGCAGCGGCGCGCGCAGGCGGACCTCGGCGAGGGCCACACGGGCTGCGCCATCGGTCTCGGGCAGGGGCTGGCCGGCGGCGGCGGCTTCGATCAGCGGCAGCGCGCCGTGCTGGGCCTGGTCGGCGGACAGGCGAAAGGGCGTGACGTGTTGGCCGTCGTCGCTGACCTGGCCGACCTGGAGGCGGCCCTGGTGTTCGTAGGTGGCGATGCGCATGGTGGAAACGGTTGCGTTGGTGATTGGTTTGAATTGGTATGTCAGAAATACCAATTGGGCGCAATGATAGGAGACTTCGGCCGCCCGTCAAGATCCCATCCACGTTTTTCAGAGTGGCGCGTGCCGCGGCTGGCTCCGAAGCCAATTGGTATGATTTGGTTTTCTGCGTCGATTCTTGCCCCACCATGTCCGCCAGCGAGCGTTTGCGCGAATTCATCCTGGGCCATCTGGCTTCGGGCCAGTGGCGTGCGGGCGACCGCCTGCCCACCGAGCGCGCGTTCGGCGAGCAGCATGGCCTGGGGCGCGCCGCGGTGCGCCAGGTGCTGCAGCAGCTCAAGGAGCAGGGGCTGATCCGCCAGACCGTGGGCAGCGGCACCTATGTGACCGACGAGGCCTCGGCCCTCGCGCTGGGCCTGGTCTCGGGCCAGACGACGCGGCGCACGAGCCCCTCCGAGCTCATGGAGGCGCGCATGTCGCTGGAGCCGGCCATCATCGAGATGGTGATCGCCAAGGCGACCACCGTGGACTTCGAGCGCATGGAGGAGTGCTGCACCAAGGCCGAAGAGGCCGCCAGCTTCGAGGAGTTCGAGGTCTGGGACGGCATGCTGCACGAGGTGATCGCGCAGGCCGCGCACAACAGCTTCGTGACCAGCGTCTTCAAGCTCATGAACCAGGCCCGCGCGCAGGGCGAATGGGGCCTGCTCAAGAAGCGCAGCCTCACGCCCGAGCGGCGCCTGGCCTACCAGCGCGAGCACCGCGCGCTCGTGCAGGCGATCCGCCAGCGCGACCCGGCCCGGGCCCGGGCGCTGGCGCTGGACCATCTGCAGCACGTGCAGCGCAACCTGCTGGGCTTCGGCTGAAGCCCTGGCCGTGCCCGTCGGCGCTCAGACGCCCGGCGGGCTGGCCTTCACCCGCTCGTACAGATCCTGCGCGGCCAGCGACAGGCTGCGCTCGCGCCGGCGCACGAGGTAGATGCGGCGCTTGAGCCCGCTCCAGGCCAGCGGCCGCGTCACGAGGCCCGGCTGCGCGAAGTGGAACAGCGTGAGCGCCGGCATCATGCTCACGCCCAGGCCCGCGCGCACCATGCCCATGGCGGTCGCGAGCTGGTCGACCTCCATGAGCGTCTGCATCTGCAGCGGGTGCAGCGCCGCGTCCAGGTACTGGCGCACGCTGGAGTTGCGCGCCATGTGCACGAACGGGTAGGCGGCCACGTCGCGCGGGCGGATCTCGCGCAGCCGCGCGAGCGGGTGGTCGGCCGGGCAGACCAGGTGGAAGTCGTCGCTGCAAAAGGGCTCGGCGCGCAGCTCCTGCGTGTCGGCGCGCACGGCGGCCAGCGCGAAATCGGCCTGGCCCTGGCGCACCAGTTCCACACAGGGCTCGGACAGCACGTCGGCCACCGCGATCTCCACACCGGGGTGCGCCGTGCGGTAGTCGCGCAGGATGCCCGGCAGCCAGCCCGCCGCGAGCGAGGGCAGCAGCGCGATCGACACGCGGCCGCGCCGCAGCGCGCGCTGCTCCGAGACGCCGGCCAGCGCCGCATCGAACTCGGCCAGCACGCGCCGCGCCGAGAGTTCGAACTCCTCGCCCTCGCGCGTGGGCGCCACATGGCGCGTGCTGCGGTCGAACAGGCGCAGGCCCAGCGCGGACTCCAGCTGCCCGATCAGCGCGCTGAAGGCCGGCTGCGACAGATGGCATTGCGCGGCAGCGCGCGTGAAGCTGCGCTGCTCGGCCAGCGCCACGAAGGCCTGGAGCTGGCGCATGGAGACGTTGGAGCGAGCCGGTTGATTCATTTGCAATGCGGATGAATTGATCCGAACTTTCGAATTCACAGATGATGGGGCCGACTCTACATTGCGTCCCAGACCGAAGGAGACATGTGAACACCGACATCCTGCGCATAGCCTGCGCTGCAGGCTTTTCGGGCGACCGCACCGATGCGGCCGGCCCCGTCGTGCAGGCCCTCGTGGCCAGCGGCGGCCCTGCCTTCCTGATCTTCGAAACCCTGGCCGAGCGCACGCTGGCCTTGGCCCAGCTCGCGCGCCGCGCCGACCCCGAGGCCGGCTACGAGCCGCTGCTGGCCGACCTGCTGCGCCCCGTGCTGGCGGACTGCCTGGCCCACGGCGTGCGCATCGTCAGCAACTTCGGCGCGGCCAACCCCGAAAGCGCCGCGCGCCGCATCCATGCGCTGGCGCGCGAACTGGGCCTGCCGGCCCCGCGCATCGCCATCGTGGAGGGCGACGACGTGTCCGGCCCTACCCACCGCCCGCTGCTGCAGGCCGCGCTGGGCCCGGCCCTGGACGGCCTGGACCTGGTCTCGGCCAACGCCTACCAGGGGGCCGAGGCCATCGCCGACGCGCTGCTGGCCGGTGCCGACATCGTGGTCTGCGGCCGCGTGGCCGACCCCTCGCTGGCCGTGGGGCCGGCGCTGGCCCACTTCGGCTGGGCGCGCGACGACTGGACGCGCCTGGCGCGCGCCACCATGGCCGGCCACCTGCTCGAATGCGGCACCCAGGTCACGGGCGGCTACTACGCCGACCCGGGCTACAAGGACGTGCCGGGCCTGGCCCAGCTCGGCTACCCGATCGCCGAGATCGATGCGGACGGCCACTGCACCATCACCAAGCCCGCCGGTACGGGCGGGCGCATCGACGCCCACACCGTCAAGGAGCAGCTGCTCTACGAGGTGCACGACCCGGCCGCCTACCTGACGCCCGATGTGGTGGCCGACATCACCGAGGCCGAGGTGCAAGAACTGGGGCCAGACCGCGTGCGGCTCACGGGCGTGCGCGGCCATGCGCGGCCCGCCACGCTCAAGGTCAACGTCTGCCACGCCACGGGCTGGCTGGCCGAGGGCGAGATCTCGTACGCGGGCGCGCGCGCCGAGGGCCGGGCGCGGCTCGCCGCGCAGGTCCTGCGCGAGCGCCTGGCGGGCCTGGGGCCGCTGCGCGCCGACCTGATCGGCGTGGCCAGCGTGTTCGCCGACGACGGCGGCACCTGGCTGGACGGGCTGCCCGACAGCGGCGCGCGCGACGTGCGCCTGCGCGTGGCCATGAACCACCGCGAGCGCGCGAGCGCCGAACGCCTGGCGCGCGAGGTCACGGCCCTGTACTGCTGCGGGCCAGCGGGCGGCGGCGGCGTGCGCACGGCGCTGCGCCAGCGCCTGGGCACGGTGTCCTGCGTGCTGGCGCGCGCGCAGGCGCCCACCTCCTTCCGCTTCATCGAGGCCGCGGCATGAGCGCCGCCCGGCCGCCCGAAGGCGCTCAGCACCGCAGCGCGCAGCGCGAAGGTACAGCCATGACCTCCATGACCACCGTCCCGCTCTACCGCGCCGCGCACGGCCGCACGGGCGACAAGGGCAACCGCTCCAACATCAGCGTGATCGCCTGGCACCCGGACCTGTGGCCGCTGCTGCTCGAGCAGGTCACCGAAGCGGCCGTGGCCGCGCAGTTCGCGCACCGCAGGCCGACCCGCGTCACGCGCCACGTGCTGCCGCGCCTTGCGGCCATGAACTTCGTGCTCGACGAGGTGCTGGACGGCGGCGTCAACGACGCGCTGAACCTGGACAGCCATGGCAAGGCACTGTCCTTCCTGCTGCTGGAACTGCCCATCCAGGTGCCGCACGAGCTGCTGCCGCTGCTGGCCGGCCCGCCACCCGAACCCACCGACTGAACCCCAACCCTCAGGAGACAAGACCGATGCAAGAACGCCTCATTCCCCACCGCCCTCGCCGCATCTGGCTCGCCGCCGCCCTGGCCCTGGCCGCCGGCGGCCTCGCGCCCCAGCTCGCGGGCGCCCAGGCCTTCCCGGCCAAGGCCATCACCTTCGTCGTGCCGTTCGCGGCCGGCAGCGCGACCGACCAGATCGCGCGCGCGCTGGGCCAGTCCATCACCGACCAGACCAAGCAGCCCGTGGTCGTGGACAACAAGGGCGGGGCCAGCGGCCAGATCGCCGCGAGCCAGGTGGCGCGCGCGCCGGCCGACGGCTACACCGTGCTGATCACCACCAACACCACGCACGCGGCCAACGAGCACCTGTACAAGAAGCTCAGCTACGACCCGGTCAAGGACTTCGCGCCCATCACGGGCCTGGGCAAGGGCGGCCAGGTGCTCGTGGTGCGGCCCGACGCGCCGTACAAGAACGTCATGGAGCTCGTGGCCGCGGCCAAGAAGACGCCGGGCAAGCTCAGCTTCGGCAGCGGCAGCTCGTCCAGCCGCATGGCCGGCGAGATGTTCAAGCAGCTCTCGGGCACCGACATCCTGCACGTGCCCTACAAGAGCAACCCGAACGCGATCACCGACCTCATGGGCGGCCAGGTCGACTTCATGATCACCGACACCTCCACGGGCGTGCCCCAGGTCAAGGGCGGCAAGCTCAAGGCGCTGGGCGTGTCCACCACGGAGCGCAACCCGCTCTTGCCCGAGGTGCCCACCATCGCCGAGGCCGGTGTGAAGGGCTACGACATGGGCTACTGGTTCGCCGCCTACGCGCCGGCCGGCACGCCGCCGGCCGTGGTCGCCAGGCTGCAGGAGCTGCTGGCGGCCGGCACCCGCAGTGCCGCGGCCAAGAGCTTCTTTGAGGCGAGCGGCTCCGTGGCCTGGAGCACCAGCCCCGATGAACTCGCCAAATTCCAGGCGGCCGAGACGGCCAAGTGGGGCAAGGTGATCAAGGCGGCGGGCATCGAGCCCGAGTAAGCCGCAGTCCAGCCTGCGGCAGCAGGCGCTTTTGTCGATCGACAGCGATGCACCCCGTGCGGGGCGGCAGGCACGCCTGCGCCCGGGACCGGCGTCGCTGCATGTGAGACCCAAGCCTGCATCGGCCAGCGCGGCCGGCGGGCCATTCCAGTCCATCCAGGAGACATCATGAAGTTCATCCAAGGCATCGGTGTGGCGGCATCGCTCGCCACCGTGGCAGGCCTCACGGCGTGCGGCGGCGGCGGTGACAGCGCCACGCCACCACAGTTCCAGTTCAAAGTGACCAAGACCGAGGACATGCAGGGCAGCTTCGGAGCGGCCGGCGCCTACGAGAGGATCACCGGCAAGTTCACGGGCGAGGTCGACCCCAAGGATTCCAGGAACGCCATCATCACGGACTTGCAGTTCGCGCCGACGAACGCGAACGGCAAGGTGGTCTACACGGCCGACGTCGTGCTGTTCAAGCCCAAGGACATGCGCAAGGCCAGCGGCCTGCTGCGCTACGACACGCCGAACCGCGGTCGCGTGGTCGAGCCGGACCCGTACTTCGCCGCGCGCGGCCACGTGTTCGTGAACGTGGGCTGGCAGGGCGACCTCGTGGCCAACGGCACGGCCTTGACGATCGACGTGCCGGTGGCCCGCAACCCGGACGGCTCGTCCATCACCGGGACCTACCGGGCCGAGTTGTTCGCGAGCACGGCCACGGCCAGCTCGCTGGCCTTGCCGGGTGGCGCGTTCAACACGGGCGCGGTGGCGTACGCGCCGGCCAGCCTGGACAACGCGCAGCCCGGCTATGCACTGACGAAGCGGGTCAACCAGGCCGATGCCAGGCAGCCCATCCCCGCGTCGGACTGGAAGTTCGCGAAGTGCGACGCCGCGACGCCGTTTCCGGGCACGCCGTCGCCCACGGACCTGTGCGTGAAGGGTGGCGTCGATCCCAGCTTCATCTACGAACTGGTGTATGTGGCGAAAGACCCCAAGGTGATGGGCCTGGGCTTCGCCGCGGTCCGCGATGCGGTGAGCTTCTTCGCCACGGCCACCGCTGCCGCGGACGGCACGCCGAACCCCGTGGCCGGCGCCATCCGGCACACCCTGGGCTCCGGAGTTTCGCAAAGCGGCAACTTCATGAAGACGCTGGTGCACCTGGGCTTCAACCAACGGCTGGACGGCGCCAAGCTGTTCGACGGCGTCTTCGCGCAGATCGCGGCACGGCAGAACAACCTCAACATGCGCTTTGCGATTCCGGGCGGCGGCGGCGGCGTGCGCGCCGACTTCGATGCGTTCGGCCAGGCCGGCACGCGTGGGCTGGCGGCCGACTATGTCGACGATCTGCGTGGCACGAAAGCCGGGATCCTCGCGCGCTGCGAGGCGAGCGGCACCTGTCCCAAGCTGTTCGTGGGCTACAGCTCCACGGAGTTCTGGACGCTGCAGGGATCGCCGATCCTGACCGATGCGCTCGGTACGCGCGATCTCGTGCAGCCTGCCAATGCACGCATCTACGCCTACGCGGGCACCCAGCACGTTCTCGGCGTGCCCTCGCTGCCACCGGAGCAGGCGGCCCAGCTGTTCGGCCCCGCGGCGCTCGGCAAGTACCCCACGAACGGGAACCTCGGCGTGCTGCCGGTCATCAAGGCGCTCTACCGCAACCTGGAGGACTGGGTCGTGGCCGGGACGCTGCCGCCGGACAGCGTGGTGCCCACGCTGGCGGGCGGCACGCTGGTGCGGCCGGACCAGGTGGCGTTCCCGTCCATTCCCGGCGTGGTCTTCACGGGGCTGGCCACGCCCATGCGCCTGTGGGACTGGGGACCGTCCTACCGTCCGCAGGACGAGAGCGGCGTGCCCACCATCGTGCCGCCGCGCGACCTCGGGCGTGCCTACGCGATCCTCGTGCCGCAGGTGGATGTGGATGGCAACGAGATCGCCGGCATCCGGTCGGTCGACATCGCGGCGCCGCTGGCCACGGAAACCGGCTGGAACACCAGCGCACGTGCGGGCCTCGTGGACCAGGCCCATCTGGTGGGCTCGCATTTCCCGCTGACCAAGACGCGCGAGGAGCGCCTGGCCAAGGGCGACCCCCGGCTGTCGCTGCAGGAGCGCTACGGCAGCCAGGACGGCTATGTCGCCGCGGTCAGGGCCGCAGCGGCCGACCTGGTCGCCCGGCGCTTCATGCTGCCCGAGGATGCCAGCGCGGCGATCGCCGCGGCGCAGTCCCGGGCCGTGCTGCCCTGAGCGGGAGGGGCGCCGGGCTTCAGTACAGCCCGCGCCCGCGCGCATGCAGCCGGGCCAGGCCCAGCAGCGCGTCGGTGAACGGGGTCGGCGTCTGCGTGATCTGGCCGAGCTCGCGCACCACGGTCACGAGGGCGTCGAGCTCGATGGGCCGGCCGGCTTCCACGTCCTGCAGCATCGAGGACTTGAACGCGCCGAGCCGGCGCGTGACCGCGTGGCGGTCCTCGGGCTGCTGCGCGATCGGGATGCCGATGCGCGCGCCGATCTCCTTGGCCTCCAGCATGACCTGGGTGACGAAGCCGCGCACCAGGTCGTCGTCCATGATCTTGTCGGTCGTCGCACCCGTGATCGCGCTGATCGGGTTCACGGTCATGTTGCCCCAGAGCTTGTACCAGCAGTCCTTCTGGATCTGCTCGGAGGCCTGGGTCTCGATGCCGGCCCGGTTCAGCAGCGCCACGAGCGCCTGCACGCGCGCGCTGACGCCGCCGGCCGGCTCGCCGACGATGAGCTGGTTGCCGAAATGGTGCTTCACGAAGCCCGGGCCGTGCAGCGCGCAGCTCGCGTGCACGATGCAGCCCAGCACATGGGCGGCCGGGATGGCCTGGGCGATCTGGCCGCCCGGGTCCACGCTTTCCAGGCTGCGGCCCGCGTAAGCGCCGCCGAAGCCCTGGAAGAACCACCAGGGCACGCCGTTCATGGCCGTCAGCACCACCGTGTGCGGCCCCAGCAGCGGACCGATGCGGCGCGCGACCTCGGCCATGGACGGGGCCTTGACGGCCACGATCACGAGGTCCTGCACGCCCAGATCGGCGGGGTCGGCGCTGGCGTGCACGGGTGCGGCCAGGGTCTGGCCGCCCTGGTCCAGCCGCAGGCCATGGGACTGCAGTGCGGCCAGGGTCTCGCCGCGCGCGACCGCGCTGAGGGTGCAGCCGGCCTGCGCCAGCCGCGTGGCGATCCAGCCGCCGATCGCGCCGGCGCCGAAGACGCAGACGCGTTGAAATTCCACTGCCATGCCGCCGGTCAACCTTCCGCCGTGAAACCCACGGCCTTCACGATGGGCGCCCACTTGGCCGTGTCGCGCTGCACGATCTCGGCCAGCTCGGCCGGCGTGGACGACATCGCCTCCAGGCCGAAGGTGCCCAGGCCGTCCACGATGTCCTTGTGGGCGAGCGCAGTGCGCAGCCCGGCGTTGAGCCGGTTGACGGTGGCCACCGGGGTCTTGGCCGGCAGGAAGAAGGCGAACCACTCGCTGTGCGTGCCTTCCTTGATGCCCTGCTCCTCGTAGGTCGGCACATCGGGCGCGAAGCGGCTGCGCTTGCTGCCCGACACGCCCAGGATGCGCACCTTGCCGCTGGCCAAGTGCTGCGTGAGGTCGCCGATGGGGCCCGACACGGCCGAGACATTGCCGCCCAGCAGGTCCAGCATGGCCGGCTGCGTGCCGCGGTAGGCCGCGTGCTTGAGCTCCACGCCCGCGCTCTTGCCCAGCAGCGCGCCGATGAAGTGGGGGGTCGAACCCGCAGCTGGCGAGCCGAAGTTGGCGCCGGCCGGGTTGGCCTTGGCCCAGGCCAGGAACTCGGGCACGCTCTTGACGCTGGCCGGCACGGCCGGGCCCACGGCCAGGCCGAAGTCGAACACGCAGCCCAGCGACACCGGGGCCAGGTCGGCCACCGGGTCGTACGGCAGCTTCTTGTAGATGTGCGGGTAGATCGTCAGCATGGACGTCGGCGTCTGCAGCATGGTGGTGCCGTCCGCGGCTGCCGACTTGACGAACTGGATCGCGATCTGCCCGCCCGCGCCGGTGCGGTTTTCCACCACGGCCGTCTTGGCATAGCTGGGCGCCAGCTGCGTGGCGACGCGGCGGCAGATCGTGTCCGAGGTGCCGCCGGCCGCGAAGCCGGTGATGATGCGCAGCAACTCGGGCTGGCTCTGGGCCAGTGCGTGCTGGCCGATGGTGCTCAGCAGCGCGCCGGCGCTGGCGGACTGCAGCAGTTGGCGGCGGTTCAGGGACATGCTTGTTCTCCTCGGTGGTGGACGGTCGGCGCGCGGCGCAAAGGCCACGGGGCGCGCTATTGTGTTCGGGGCTGCAGGGTGCCGGTACCCGTGTTTTCCTAGTTCCCGGTGCCTGGGCACGCGGGCGCAGGTGGCCGCGCTGTGCTCAGGCCGGCGGGCCGAACAGCGGGTGCAGGTTGCTGTGCTTGGCGTCGAAGACCTCGTGGCCCTCGTCGATCTGCAGCGTCACGCCCAGGTGGCGCTCGGCGAAGATGGGTGCGAGGTGTTCGCGCACGGCGGCGATGAGCTGCTCGCCGATGCGCTGCTGCAGCGCCGCGCTGCGGCCCTTGGCCATGCGCAGGTTCAGGTAGATGAAACCGTAGTCCTGCTGGTGGTCGGCCACCGCGTAGTGCGCCGCGGCGAAGGCCAGCACGCGCGTGCCACCGGTCGGGAACACCTGTTTGCCGCCGTCGTCGCGCTGGGCCAGCATGGTGTCCGACAGCCGCCGGCACAGCGCCCCCATGTCGGTGTGCGGTTCGACGTTGGGACTGTAGAGCACGACGAGGTGGGGCATGGATCGGTTCTCCGGACTGTGCGGGTGGGCCGCATTCTCGCCGCGGTCGGGCGCCGGCCTACAGGGGCAGCGGCTGCGGGCCGACGGTGCGCGGCCGCCCCTCTTCGGACAATGGCCTGCGTGCCCGGACCGGTGTGGCAGGTGGTGGAGCCGACACGGCGGACCGCAGGGCGCGACGGAACCCTGCCCATGCCCGACCCCAGCTGCCATCCCCTGTCCACGGTGCCCCAGGCCACGCGCAGCCAGCGCCAGGCCCGGTTGATCCGCCGTCTGCGCGAAAACCTGTTCGAGCTGCAGTGCGTGGCCGACCCCGACGCGGCGGCGATCGACCAGCTCATGCGGCGGCTCGCGCGCGTGCGCGGGCGCCGCGCCACGGCGCGCGCCTGAACCGCAGGCCAGGCCGCGGGCGCCTGGCGAACCGTACGCGCCAGGCGGATTGCAGGTCCTGTGCCGCGCTCTGTGCCGAAACCATGGACAATCGCCCGCTTCCGTTTCCGAGACGCCCCGTCCGAGTTTCCAGGAGATTGCACAGTGACCTACCCCAGCACCCAACTCTTCATCGCCGGTGAATGGCAAGACGCCGCCGACGGCCGCACGCTGGCCGTGATCAACCCGGCCACGGGCAAGGAAATCGGCCGCGTGGCGCATGCCAGCACCAAAGACCTGGACCGGGCGCTGGCCGCCGCGCAAAAGGGCTTCGAGGTCTGGCGCGACATCCCGGCCATCGAGCGCGCCAAGACCATGCGCCGCGCCGCCGCGCTGATGCGCGAGCGCGCCGGCGAGATCGCCGCCATCCTGACGCAGGAGAACGGCAAGCCCCTGGCCGAGGCCAAGGTCGAAGCCATGGCCTCGGCCGACATCATCGAATGGTTCGCCGACGAAGGCATGCGCGTGTACGGCCGCATCGTGCCCTCGCGCAACCTGGCCATCCGCCAGCTGGTCGTGAAGGACCCGGTCGGCCCCGTCGCCGCCTTCACGCCCTGGAACTTCCCGATCAACCAGGTGGTGCGCAAGCTGTCGGCCGCGCTGGCCAGCGGCTGCTCCATGCTGGTCAAGGCGCCGGAAGAAACCCCGGCGTCGCCCGCTGCGCTGATCAAGGCCTTCGCCGACGCCGGCGTGCCGGCCGGCGTGATCGGCCTGGTCTACGGCAACCCGGCCGAGATCTCCAACTACCTGATCCCGCACCCCATCATCCGCAAGGTCACGTTCACGGGCTCCACGCCGGTGGGCAAGATGCTGGCCGGCCTGGCCGGCCAGCACATGAAGCGCGTGACCATGGAACTGGGCGGCCACGCGCCCGTGATCGTCTGCGAGGACGCCGACATCCAGCTCGCCGTGAAGGCCGCCGGTGCCGCCAAGTTCCGCAACGCGGGCCAGGTCTGCATCTCGCCCACGCGCTTCCTCGTGCACAGCAGCGTGCAGAAGGAATTCGCCGAGACGCTGGCCACCTACGCGCGCGGCCTCAAGGTCGGCGACGGTCTGACCGAGGGCACGACCATGGGCCCGCTGGCCAACCCGCGCCGCCTGACGGCCATGGCCGAGTTCACGCAGGACGCCGTGAAGCAGGGCGCCAAGCTGCTGGTCGGCGGCGAGCGCATCGGCGACGCCGGCAACTTCTGGCAGCCCACCGTCCTGAACGACGTGCCGCTGTCGGCCAAGGTCTTCAACGACGAGCCCTTCGGCCCCATGGCCGCGATCCGCCCGTTCGACAAGATCGAGGACGCCATCAGCGAGGCCAACCGCCTGTCCTTCGGCCTGGCCGGCTACGCCTTCACCAGCTCGCTGAAGAACGCGCACATCCTGTCGCAGCGCGTGGAAGTCGGCATGCTGTGGGTCAACCAGCCCGCCACGCCCTCGGCCGAGCTGCCGTTCGGCGGCATCAAGGACTCGGGCTACGGCTCCGAAGGCGGCCCGGAGGCCATGGAGGCCTACCTGAACACGCGTTCGGTGTCGATCACCAACGTCTGAGTGCAGCGCGGCCACCCGCCCACAAGATCCAAGGAGACACCGATGTTCCGTCGCCGCTTTTGCAGCGCGCTCGCCGCGGCTGCATTGGCCCCCGGCCTGGCGCTGGCCCAGGCCTACCCGGCCAAGCCCATCCGCCTGATCGTGCCCTTCCCGCCGGGTGGCGGCACGGACATCCTGTCGCGCCTGGTCGCGGCCAAGCTGACCGAGGCCAGCAAGTGGACCGTGGTGGCCGACAACCGGGCCGGCGCTGGCGGCACCGTGGGCATCGGCGAAGCCGTGCGCGCGGCGCCCACGGGCTACGACATGGTCATGGGCCAGAAGGACAACCTGGTCGTCGCGCCCTGGCTCTACAAGAACCTGCCCTGGGATCCCACGCGCGACCTCGTCGCCGTGTCCCACGTGGCCTACACGCCCGTGGTCATCGTCACGTCCGCGAGCTCGCGTTTCAAGACGCTGGCCGACGTGGTGGCCGCCGCGCGCACCGCGCCCGACACCATCACCTTCGGCTCGCCCGGCAACGGCACGACCATCCACCTGGCCGGCGAGATCTTCAAGACCGCCGCCGGGATCAACATCCGGCATGTGCCCTACAAGGGCTCCAACCCGGCCATGATGGACGTGCTGGCCGGCAACGTGGACCTCATGGTGTCCTCGCTGCCCTCGGCCATGGCCCAGATCAAGGCCGGCAAGCTGCGGCCTCTGGCCGTGACCTCGGCCAAGCGCAGCACCAGCGCGCCCGACATCCCGACCGTGGCCGAGCTGGGCTACAAGGACTTCGACGTCAGCACCTGGTATGGCCTGTTCCTGCCGGCCGGCACGCCCAGGGAGATCGTGTCCGCGGTCTACACCGAGGTCGACAAGCTGCTGGCCCTGCCCGACACCGTGGCCGCCATCCACGCCCAGGGTGCCGAAGTGCAGCGCATGACACCCGAGCAGTTCTCCGCGCTGGTCAAGAGCGACTACCAGAAGTGGAAGACCATCGTGCAGGACTCGGGCGCCAAGATCGAGTGAGCGCTCCGCGGCCTTGCGGCCGCGCGCGGGCTCCTGGAGCCTAGAGCCCGCGGAACACCGAGGCCAGGTCGTCCACGGCGCGGTGCCGGCCGAACAGCGCGCCCTGCACCTCCATGCGGGCGCCGCCCTGCAGCGCGGCGAACTGCGACTCGGTGTCGATGCCCTCGGCACCGACCACCATGCCCAGTTCCTCGCACAGCACCGTCATCGCGCGCACGATGGCTTCGCCGTGCGCGCCGGGCTCGTCTTCGCCCAGCATGGCGCGTTCGATCTTGACCTTGTCGAACGGAAAACGGCGCAGGTAGCCCAGGCCCGAATGGGTCGATCCGATGCTGGCCATGGTCAGCCGCACGCCCAGCGCCTTGCAGGCTTGCAGCGCCCGGTTGGCGTTCTCCGGATGCGCCAGCAGCGCACGCTCGTCCACCTCCAGCTCGAGCCGCTCGGGCGCCAGGCCGCTGTGCTGCAGCGCGGTGGCCACCCAGTCGGCCACCGCCGCGCCATGGCGCGGCAAGGCCGCCGAGATGTCGACCGCGACCTTGGGGCAGTCGGGCCAGCGCTGCATGTCCTCGCAGACGCGGCGCAGCGTCCATTCCACCATGCGGCCGGACAGGCCCAGTTCGTCCAGCATGGCCGAGAACGCGCTGGCGGGCAGCTGGCCGCGCTCGGGATGCTGCCAGTGCAGTGCCGCGGCCAGGCCGCTGACACGGCGCTTGATCGGGTTCACGAGCGGCTGGTAGCTCACCCCGAAGTCGCGCCGCTCCAGCGCCGCGCGCAGTTCCAGCTCGCTGCGCCGGCGCGCCTGCATGCGCTGGTCCATTTCGGGCTCGAAGAAGCTGTGGCGGCCACGGCCTTCCTGCTTGGCCTTGTACAGCGCCATGTCCGCGTACTTGAGCAGGTGCTCGGCGTCGTGCGTGGCGTCGAGGATCAGCATGATGCCCACGCTGGCGCCGATGGTCACGCGGTGGCCGCCGAGCTCGTAGGGCTCGCTGAGCGTCTGCACCACGCGCGTGGCCAGGTCGGCCGCGTCGCTGGGCTGGTGCACGCGCGACTGCACGATCGCGAACTCGTCGCCGGCCAGCCGCGCCACGGTGTCGTGCTCGCGCAGCAGCTGGCCCAGGCGTTCCGTCACGGCGCGCAGCAGCGCGTCGCCGATCGGGTGGCCCAGCGTGTCGTTGACCTCCTTGAAACGGTCCAGGTCGATGTAGAGCACG
>DATKFT010000789.1:0-1519 GCA_035544335.1 Pseudorhodoferax sp. | reverse complement strand
GAGCTCGACAAGCCGTTCTGCGAACTGCGCCGCTTCAAGCGCTTCACCGACGACGGCGCCACGCTGGAGACGCTCAAGGGCCAGCCCGTGGTGCTGATCGTCGCGCCGCTGTCGGGCCACTACGCCACGCTGCTGCGCGACACGGTCAAGTCCATGCTGCGCGACCACAAGGTCTACATCACGGACTGGAAGAACGCGCGGCTCGTGCCTCTGTCCGAAGGCGAGTTCCACCTGGACGACTACGTGAACTACGTGCAGGAGTTCATCCGCCACCTGCAAAGCATCTACGGCGACTGCCATGTGATGAGCGTCTGCCAGCCCACCGTCCCCGTGCTGGCGGCCGTGTCGCTGATGGCCTCGCGCGGCGAGCGGCTGCCCTTGTCCATGACCATGATGGGCGGCCCGATCGATGCGCGCAAGTCGCCCACGGCCGTGAACAACCTGGCCATGAACAAGAGCTTCGAGTGGTTCGAGAACAACGTCATCTACCGCGTGCCGCAGAATTTCCCTGGCTCCGGTCGCCGTGTCTACCCCGGGTTCCTGCAACACGCCGGCTTCGTGGCCATGAACCCCGACCACCACGCCAAGAGCCACTACGACTACTTCAAGCACCTGCTGCAGGGCGATGATGTCAGCGCCGAGACGCACCGCAAGTTCTACGACGAGTACAACGCCGTGCTCGACATGGACGCCGATTACTACCTGGAAACCATCGCCACCGTGTTCCAGGAGTTCAAACTCGTGCACGGCACCTGGCAGGTGCGCAACGAGCAGGGCGTGGCCGAACCCGTGCGGCCCCAGGACATCCGCCACTGCGCGCTGCTGACCATCGAAGGCGAACTCGACGACATTTCCGGCTCCGGGCAGACCGCCGCCGCGCACGACCTGTGCACAGGCATTGCCGCGGGCCAGCGCGAGCACTACGAGGTCAAGGGCGCAGGTCACTACGGCATCTTCAGCGGCCGGCGTTGGCGCGACATCGTCAGCCCCAAGGTGCGCGACTTCATCCTGGCCCACAACCAGAGCGCCAAGCCCAGCACCCCGCGCGGCGCGGCGCTCGCACGGGCGGCCGCACGCGTGGCAAAGAAAACCGCCACGGCGACCTGATCCGGCCGTGTCGCTGACACAGCGCATCCTGGATGCGTTGCCGCAGACGCAGTGCACGCGCTGCGGTTTTCCCGACTGCGCGGCCTACGCGCAGGCCATCGCCGAAGACCAGACCGCCATCAACCGCTGCCCCCCCGGCGGCGAAGAAGGCGTGCAGCGCCTGGCCCAGGCAACCGGCCGGCCGGTCCTGCCGCTGGACGTGGCGTTCGGCCAGGAAGCGCCACGTCAGATGGCCTTCATCGACGAACATTGGTGCATCGGTTGCACGCTGTGCATCAAAGCCTGTCCGGTCGACGCCATCATCGGCAGCAGCAAGTTCATGCACACGGTGCTGGAGGCGCATTGCACGGGCTGCGAGCTGTGCATTCCCGTGTGCCCCGTCGACTGCATCCTTCTGGAAGACGTGGGCACC